>NZ_JBNPXI010000011.1:105001-128045 GCF_050433385.1 Brassicibacter mesophilus | reverse complement strand
CTCCTATCTTAATTTCTTTGTCGTTATTAATGATAGGTTAACATAATGTTTTGGGGTTTTTCTATTTGTAAATTTTAACTAGCACAACGGGTTAATTTATAATTAACCTAATATAGCCGGAAAATATTCCGGCTATATTAGAATAAGGCGGTGAAAATCTTGAAATTGAAAGTTAGCTTACTTGTTGTTGTAGTAATGATTATTGGAATTGCTAGAGGAATAGGAACTTATGCGTGGTTTACAAGTTCAGCAACTAGTAATAATAATGACTTTATAGCGGGAATCCTTGAAATAAATGGAGACAATACAACAGAACCATCACCGTTATTTAAGACTGATTATGGGGATGGCTACTATTCCAACTATAATGTAGGACTATGGTATCCAGGCAAGGAAGTTCTAGGTGATTCTGCACGAAACTACACAATTGAGAATGCAGGAACATTAGACGTAAAGATAGCTGGGTTATCAGCAGAAATTACAGTGTTTACAAAAAACTCAACAAATTATCTTGTGGAAGATATTGATTCTTGGCCAACTGATGTTAAAGAATCATATGATGAATTTGTTGAAAACCTAAATATAGTCGTGAACAACATAGGGCAGGAATACTTCAATGGTAGCTTAGAAAGCTTAATAGATGGACCTCAGCCTCTAAAGAGGAGAAGTGACAACTATATTATTACACTAAATACAACTAATATGAAGAGAGCAAATCTAAGTTTTGGAGCATTTATGCACACAGCAGCAGATAATAAAGCCCAAGGAGTAAATGCGACTATAAACATAATTGTACATGCTACTCAAGATAATGACAGCGCAGTATCGACATTACTAAATAATTAGAATATTTAAACAGTTAAATTTATTTTAGGAGGAATACATGTGAATAAAAAAATTCTATCGCTTACTGTTGCAATAGCTGTTGTGTTTGCATTTGCAGGTGCAGGAACAATGGCATGGTTCACAAGTCAAGCAACAAGCACTAACAATACATTTAAAACTGGTACTTTAATATTAGGTGGAATAGTAGATGGCGAGGATGTTAATGAAGTATTTGAAGCAGTAGCATTCGGCAATATGGAACCAGGTGAACCACCAATTAAAGTTCAAACTACAAAGCTTAAAAATGTAGGAACACTTCCTTTCTATCTCTATCGTTTAACAGCGTCAGATCTTGTTGATAGTAATGCAGCAAATGAAATCGACGATACGATTTTAGACCAAGTAATAGATGTTGTTATCACTATAGATGGAGACGAAGTATTTAATGGTAAATTAAGTCAGCTACAAGAAGATAATGGCGGATTTTTTGATCCTATATATGCTGTACAGCCTGGAGAAACAAGAGATATGGTAATTACTGCATCCATGGATACACAAGCTGGAAATGACTATCAAGGGCTAAGTATGAATTGTGACTTAACAGTTTATGCTACACAAAGTGAAACTCCAGTTTCAGGAGAAGATGGAGACGAAGATTTAGGAAATACACCTACATTCTCAGTAAATGCATACAATAGTGACAATTATGTGAACTTCGACTGGAATTGGAATCCTAATGATTCTTATTATGAATATTATAAATTAGAAATAAAACACGAAACTGGTGACGTAACTACTGGAATAGAAGAAGAAAGAGTATGGCTTATTGTTAATTTCTATGATGAAACAGTTTCATCATTAGATGGAATAAATGCAAGTGATGTAGATGTAGATTGGAGTGGCGACATAGTAAGGATTAAGAAATCTGCTTTCCCGTCTGAATGGGAAGGATTTGAAGTTAAAATATCTGGGATGCAAAACAATAGGCCTATAAAATCTCTACCATGGAAATACTGGTCGCTAGATAGATAATCAAATTAAGTAAGATTAGCTGAGGTCAGAGTTATTCTGACTTCGGTTAACTCTATTTTATAAAATACAGAAGAACTTAATCATTAAGTACTTGTGTATTTTATAAACGGGAGGTGAATAAATGTATAGAACTGAAATAAAAAAAATAGTTGTACTACTGATGCTATTTACCTTTATATTCACGACATTTTTTTATATGGGCAACCAGTTAGCCTATGCTGATGATGAAATAGAACCAGATATAACTTTATACATCCACGGAGAAAAAACAAATGGAGGGCCCATATTTCACCAGTCAGGAGATATAGGAGATGGGTTATGGGCACCAGGTATAAGCCATAGCGGTACTATGAGGATTTATAACAATTATTCTGAAAGAGTGAAGGTTTCAAATCTAGGACTAGCAATGGAGTTGGAACAACTTCAAGGACAAGAATATGAGCGAGTTACTGATAAAGAACTCTATGAGCAATTCGCAAAAAATATGAAGTTAACTATAAAAAAGGGAACTATGCTTATATTTTCAAACAAAATATATGAAAAAAGCTTTTATGAAATGCTATATAACAAAGATGAGGATGATTACAATGGCTATGATCTGTCCTCAACAAATGAATTTAGTATAAATACAAATAACTATATAGATCTGGAGTATACAGTTAGTATGGACAATACTGCAGGAAACGAGCTTCAAGGTTTAAAAGCAACAGTAGACTTTATTATTAACTCTCATGAGAATCCTCAAGAACCTGACAAACCTGATAAGCCCGACAAACCTGACAAACCAAATAAAGAGAAACCTATTGATGCAGATGAACATTGGGCACATGACTGTATTCAAACATTACTAGAGCATGGAATAATACAAGGTTACCCAGATGGAACTATAAGACCAGAAAACTATATTACTAGAGCTGAAACAGCAGTACTAGTTGCTAAGGCTGTAGAGCTTGAAGAAAAGGAAGGGTTCACAGGATATATCGACTTTATACCAAGTTGGGCTAAAGGATATGTAAAGTCAGGAAGTGAAAAAGGCTTTTTAAAAGGTTATCCAAATAAGACATTTAAGCCAGATAAAGATATCTCGAGACAGGAAATGATAGCTATTTTGATTAGAGCATTTGAAAAGAAAATAAAAGAAGATGTTTCTTTGGATTTCTTGGATAATCAAGAAATTAGTATGTGGGCATTAAGATATGTAGACTCAGGTGTATATTACAAAGTAATAGAAGGTTATCCTGATAATACTTTTAAACCAAAGAACAATATTACTAGAGCAGAAGCATTTACTATAATCTGTAAACTTCTTGGTTATCATAGTGAGCATGCATCGAACAATAATTAAAAACTCGAAAGGAGGGTACTTTACTGAGAATGAAAAGAAAAAACAGGTCTAAAGATAAAAGAATTATCATCAAAGTAGCAAGTCTTTTGTTTGGTAGCATTTTAGTATCAGCAGCTCTACTGATAAATTTAGATACCTTCTCATGGTTTTCCAGTAATGTAACAAGTCAAATGTCTGTAACTGCCGCAACAACGGAGGATATAATTGACGATATAGAGATAGTTAAAGAAAATAAAAGTGCGAAGGATATAAAGTTCAAAAAAGTAGAAGGATTAAGCTATGATCCGGTTATCTTTTTTTCGGTCAGAGGAGAGGCTTCAGATTATATACTACATATAAATCCTGTTGAATTAGATAAGCAAGGAGAGTACATTGTACCTATTGAGCCCAATATAAACACCAAACAGTATTTGAAATTATTTTTAGTGCCTATATGGAAATGGGAAAATAACCCTATAGAAGGTACTATTCAAGTAAAGCATTTAAACAACTATGTTAGCGAAGAATATAGAATAGAGCTATCAAGGGAATACCTTAGTAAAAGATTTCTGGAGGAAATAAGAAGACAAGATATTAGCTTTAAAGATGTTGAAAACATTGATGAAGTAAGACGCGAAGTAGCAGATGTAATAACCTATATAGCAAAACATATAAGCTGGGAAGATGATGAAAAATCAGCAATAGATAGCAGCTCTAGAATGTCTATAATAGCTCCAATTAGCAGATTGTTTTTATCACCAGAGCAAAACGAAATAATAGATGTTATTGCTCCAAAACTTCGTCCTCATTTGAATGAGTTATATGATACTGTTGAAGATTTATCATATCAATTAAATGAGAAGTTAGCAGAAATAGAACAATTAAATCTTCAGCTTCAAGAACGAGATATACAAATCCAAGCATTACAAGATGAAAAACTAACGCTAGAGGGTAAGATTAATGATATGACAATTTATAATGAAGAGCTTCAACAATATAATGCAAAGCTAAACGAAGACATAGTTTCGCTAGATGAAATAATTTCTTCTCTTGAAAAAAAGAATAAGAAGCTTGATAGACAAAATGATTCTCTATCAGATGACATTAGTATTTTGAACAGTAAAAATACTAGACTAAGTGAAGAAAACAGAGAACTAAAGGATCAGATAGAACAACTGCAAAAAACTATAGATGAATTAATCACAAGTGATGATAATAATAGTACAGTTCCAGGAGAAGTATATAAAAATGATTAAAAAGGTTGCGAATTTGCAACCTTTTTTCTATGACCAAAAACGACCTATAAAATATAAAAACACCATTAGAAGTGCAGAAAATGAGTACAGCTACTATTAGTAACATATAACTTAACTTTCTGTTTAACATTTCACTCATAACGTGTAAAACTCCGGCATACATATTTATAAAAAAATCAAAAAAACGTATTGACATTTTGCGAAAGTATAGTATATTTATTATATGTAAACTATAAGTTTAATTTTATTAAATAAAAGAGCGATTTTTTTTTGTCCTTTTGTTTAGTAAAATTAAACAAATTATATAGTAAAACCTGATTTTTATAAAACTATATTTAAGTACATATATTAAAGAAAGGGGCTGTGCTAATTGAAAATTGAGCAATTAGGAAGACATATTTTAGTGGAGTTTTATAACTGTGATAAAGAGATTTTAAATGATCACGTGTTAATTGAAAAATATATGAACGAAGCTGCTGAAATAGCAAAAGCTACAATCGTAAAAAGTGTTTTCCATCTATTTAATCCTTGGGGAGTTAGCGGAGTAGTTGTAATCCAAGAATCACATTTGACAATTCATACATGGCCTGAATACGGATATGCAGCAGTAGATTTATTTACATGCGGAGAAGAAGTTGATCCATGGGTTGGATTTGCATACTTAAAAGAAAAACTGAAAGCAGATAAAACAGAAACATTAGAGGTGCCAAGAGGTATTGTTGAAAAAATTAAAAGGTTTTCAGAAGATGAAATACTAGAAGTTAAATATAAACCAGAAGCAGTATAAGAATATTTTAATAGATATTGTATAAAACTAAAGCCGAGATTGCTATTCTCGGCTTTAAGTAAGAATGAAAGTAGAATTTTACTTAAATTAAGGAGGGAAAATTATGGAGCTATGGTATACAGAAAATCATACCGATAATGCAAAATTTTCAATGAAGGTAAAGCAGCATCTTTTTACAGGAAAGAGCGAATTTCAACAAGTGGATGTTTTAGATACATACGAGTTTGGAAAAGTGCTTACTATAGATGGTTTAGTAATGGTTACAGAAAAAGATGAATTTATATATCATGATATGATAACACACGTTGCAATGGGAACGAATACTGATATCAAGAATGTTCTTGTAATAGGTGGTGGAGATGGAGGTACAGTAAGAGAGCTTACTAGATATAATACAATAGAAAAAATAGACTTAGTAGAGATAGATGATCTGGTAGTAAAGGTTTCAAAAGAGTTTTTACCTATAACTGCACGCAATCTTGACGACGAAAGAGTAACAGTGTATATTGAAGATGGGATAAAGTTTGTAGAAGGAAAAAATGCAGTATACGATTTGATAATAGTTGATTCGACAGACCCAATTGGTCCTGGAGAAGGCTTATTTACAACAGAATTTTATACAAATTGCTATAAGGCATTAACAGAAAAAGGTATATTAGTAAACCAGAATGAAAGTCCTTACTATGAGCATAATGCTAGAGAGATGATGAGATCAACTGGCAAATTAAGTAAAATATTCCCGATAGCAGAGGTATATCAATACCATATGCCTACATATCCATCTGGTCATTGGCTATTTGGCTTTGCATCTAAAGTATTACACCCAGTAAAGGATTTCAAGCCGGAAATATGGGAAGGTTTAGGTATAAAAACAAAATACTACAATACAGCTCTGCATACAGGAGCATTTGCTCTACCAACCTATGTTAAGGAGATGATTGATAATGGAAAAGCATAAACACATTCATACTTTTGTTGGATTTGACAGTGAGTATGATGATGCAAAAATGGTTGTTTTCGGTGCACCTTTTGACGGTACCACTTCATTTAGACCTGGTACAAGATTTGCTCCTTCAGTTATGAGAAATGAATCATATGGATTAGAAATGTATAGCCCATATCATGATCAAGACTTAAAGGACACAAAAATATGTGACGTAGGAGACTTAATATTTCCTATAGGAAACACAGCAAAAACAATGGATGTAATCAAGGAGTTTACCAAAAGTGTAGTCGAAGATGGAAAGATTCCAGTAATGATAGGTGGAGAGCATTTGGTAACATATCCTGCAGTAGAAGCAGTATATGAAAAATACAATGACCTCCATGTAATCCATTTTGATGCACATACAGATTTAAGAGAGACATTTTTTGAAGAAAGACTTTCTCATGCAACAGTTTTAAAAAGAATATGGGACTTTGTTGGAGACGGTAAAATCTATCAATTCGGAATAAGATCAGGTGATAGAGAAGAGTTTGAATGGGCTAAAGTCCACACACATCTTACAAAATTCACTTGTGATGGACTTGATGAAGCGATAGAAGCTATAGGGGATAAACCTGTATACGTAACTATAGATATAGATGTACTAGACCCTTCAGTTATGCCAGGAACAGGAACACCTGAACCAGGTGGTATAACTTTCAAAGAGATTATAGATGTATTATTAAAGCTTAAGAAGCTTAACATAGTTGGTGCAGACCTAGTAGAGCTTTCACCACACTATGACCCAACCGGCGCATCAAATGCAGTTGCTTGTAAGATATTAAGAGAATTAGCATTTACAGTTCATAAATAGGGCTATATTAAAATTTTAAACTTATTTATCTATATGTCGTATTCATATTTTAAATCCGTAAGTCATACTATTAGTTAGTATGGTTTACGGGTTTTTTTGTTATCTATGAAAATATGATTTTAAAATAGTAATTTTTTGGGACATTTCAACATAATATTTTGCATAAGTATATATTAATATGATATTTTCTTTTGATTCGTAGTTTAAGATAAAAGGAGGAGGAAAGCATATGGCAGTTGAACTCATTAAAGACTTACTTAAGATAGACCAGATAGTTGGAAAAGACGAAATACAAGCTTTAGTTGAAGGAGAAATAACCGTACCTGAAACAAAACCTAAAATAAAAAAGATACTAAAAATAGATGGAGAGGTTCAGGTTACAGGTACAAAAGTAGTAAAAGATAAAATCATTGTAAGCGGAATAGTAAACTTCAAGGTATTGTACAATGCAGATGATGAACTTCAGTCGATACATAGTGTTGATGCAAGTACAGACTTTAGAGAAGAAATACAGGTTGAAAATGTAGATGAAAAAATGTCAGCTGAAATTAAAGCTAATGTAGAGCATATAGACTACAGCTTAACAGACGATTTAAGAATATCTGTAAAAACAGTATTAGATATAGCTAGCAAGGCAGTTCTTGACAATAGCATAGATATAGTAAAGGACATAAAAGGAGTAGAAGGCCTTCAGATGCTGAAAGAAAATATAAAATGTAATGATATACTAGGAATAAACAGCTCTTCGACATTAGTAAAGGAAGCATTTGAGCTAGAAGGCTCGATGCCAGACATAGTAGATATATTAAGAGTAGATGTAAAGACACATGAACAAGAAACAAAAGTCGTAGATGATAAGGTAATAGTTGCAGGAGTGATATCTTGCTCAATAATGTATTTTGGTGACGACGAAGAGAATAAGGTTAATTATTTAAGTCATGAAATACCATTTACCCACTTTGTTGAAATACCTGGAGCAATAAAAGACATGAATTGCAAACTAAAGCTTCAAGCTAATGAAGTTAATTATGATATAAAAGAAGATATAAACGGTGATATAAGAATAATTGATATAGAATCAACAGTGAAGATAGAAGCGAAGGTATACAAGCAAGTTGAAAAAGAAGTCACTGTTGATACATACTCCACTAACAAGAAATTTGATGTAAAGAAGCAAGAAGTTATGGTTACTGAAAACATTGGTCAAAATACGTCAAAAGAGCAAATTAACGGAACAATTGATGTAGCAGTGGATAGAGAAGTTATAAAAAATATATTTAATATGAATGGTAGGCCAGTTGTTACGGACTATAGACTTATAGAAAGCAAGGTAATAATAGAAGGACTGCTAGAGTTGGATATGCTTTATCTTGCAGAATCAGATAATGAAATAAAGGATATCAGACAAGAGATTCCTTTCAAGGCTTATGTAGATATTGAAGGGATTAATGACACAATGGAAGTTGAAGTTGAAAATATGCTAGAAGATATAAGCTACAAGCAAATAAGCAGTCATGAAGTAGAAGTGGACGCAGTAATTAAGAACTTTGTATCAGTAAACAGAATAAAGAAGATAAATATAGTAACAGAGGCAGTTGAATCTGATGAAGCTTTAGACAAGAATTCTAGACCGAGTATAACAATATATATAGTACAAAAAGATGATACATTGTGGGATATAGCAAAGAGATATAACACAACAGTTGAAGAGTTAATCAACAGTAATGATATACTAACTCCTGAGAACATAATGCCAGGCGAAAAGATAATAATTGAAAAAAATATTACATTTGAGTTATAATATATAATAGCCTAAGGGAAACCTTAAGGCTATTTTTTTAATTGTATTTTGTATTCTGTATAAATGTATTATACTATTATATATAGATGACAATAATAGAAAAGCAGGAGCTGATAGTATGGCAAATATTATAATAGATGCACATGCTAAGATAAATCTATCTTTAGATGTTTTAACAAGAAGAGAAGATGGATATCATGAGCTGAAAATGATAATGCAGCAGATTGCATTAAAGGATATAATCACAATAGAGGATAGGGATACTGATGTTATTATTGAATCAAATAACAATGATATTCCTTTAGACAGCTCTAACTTAGTATATAAGGCATATAGGCTGTTAGCAGACATGTATAATATAAAAAAAGGAATATATATTCACATACAGAAAAACATACCTGTTGCTGCCGGCCTAGCAGGAGGAAGTACAGATGCTGCAGCAGTTTTAAAAGGACTTAATCAATTATGGAACATTAACATGCCACAAAAGGAGCTTATGGATATTGGTGTAAAGATTGGGGCAGACGTACCATATTGTCTTATGGGAGGTACTGTATTAGCTGAAGGAATTGGAGAGAAGCTCACAGAATTAAGAAGCTTTTCAGATAAACTGATATTGCTTGCTAATCCCGATATTCCTGTTTCAACAGCGCATGTATTTAAAAGCTTAAAATTGAATGATATTTTAGTTCATCCAGATACTGAAAGCTTGCTGAAAAGCGTTTATAATGACGATATAAATTTTCTTGCGAAAAATATGGCTAATGTACTTGAGACAATAACGATAAAAGAACATCCTATACTAAATGATATAAAACAACATATGCTTGAGTATGGAGCATTGGGCAGTTTAATGAGTGGAAGTGGACCAACTGTTTTTGGAATCTTTAAAAATGAATATGATATACAAAAATGTAAGGATAGCTTGAGTAATAGAATAAAAACTGTTATTATGACAAAGACGGTTTAGGAGGGTTTAAAATGGAAAAAGATTTAGAGAAACTGAAATTACATGATTACAAACCACTAAGAGATATAGTTTTTGAATCTTTACGAGAAGCAATAATAGATGGTAGTTTAAAACCAGGTGAAAGAGTTATGGAGGTTCAACTTGCAGAAAAGCTTGGAGTAAGCAGGACTCCAGTTAGAGAAGCTATTAGAAAGCTTGAGTTGGAAGGGCTGCTGATTATGGTTCCTAGAAAAGGAGCATATGTTGCAGATGTTTCATTTAAGGATGTATTAGACGTTTTAGAAATAAGAGCATCTTTAGAGGGCTTGGCAGCATCACTGGCAGCTGAGAAGATGACAGAAGAAGAAGTACAAATTCTTCAAATGAAATCTCGTGAATTTAGCAAATGTGTAGAGAATGACGATGTTCAAGGAATGATTCATAAGGACTCAGAATTTCATGATATAATTCTAAAATCGGCTAGAAATGCTAAACTTCTTAATATTATTGAAGGACTTAGAGATCAAGTGCAAAGATTTAGAGTTGTGTATTTTACAGAATTCAACAAATCTTCGTATCTTACACAAGAGCATCAAAGAGTACTAGAGGCTATTTCTAATAGAGATTCTGAAGTAGCACAAAAGTATGCGCAGCAGCATATAGAGAACATAAAAAACTATATTATATCTCGTATGAAAGATAAGGTATAGACCAAAAATTAGGGATTATAAGGGAATGATAAGTAATGATAAATTGTGTTATACTTGCTGGAAGCTCTGAAAAAAAGCTACAAGGCAAGCATGAAAAAGCATTTATTAATATAAACACAAGACCAATGATTTCTTATGTAGTTGATGCACTTAAATCATCAGCCGTTATTGATAAGATTGCAATAGTAGGGCATTTAAGTGATGTCAATGAACTTGATAGTGATATAGACTACGTCATAGAGGATAAAGGCTCTATGCTTGAAAATGCATTAGCAGGAATTGAATGCTTTAAGGATGACGAAAGAGTATTGATATCTACTTGTGACATACCACTATTAACAGGTGAAGCAGTTAATGACTTTGTTGAAAACTCTTTAGATTCAATGGCTGATATATGTTATCCTGTGGTTAAAAAAGAAGCGTGTGAAGCAAGGTTTCCTGATGCAAAAAGGACTTATGCTAAGCTTAAGGAAGGACTTTTTACAGGAGGAAATCTGATACTTGTGAATCCAAAGGTGCTAGATAGGTGCATTGATAAGGCAAAGCAAATGATCGAGCATAGAAAAAACCCAATAAAAATGGGACGTGTACTAGGACCTATAGTTCTAATTAAATTACTTATTGGGAGACTTACCATAGACAATGCAGAGAAAAGAGTAGCAAGATTATTAAAATTAACACCGAAGGCTATTATTTCAAACTATCCAGAGATAGGGAATGATGTTGATAAGCCTGAAGATTTGGAAATGGTAGAGAAATATTTAATTGAATATAATTATAAATAAAAAACTTAGCAGCCCAGTGGCTGCTAAGTTTTTTTGTATAACATTACAGTATTTAGTAAATATTAAGTATAACATTTAGTTAATATTTACAGGAGTGTTAAATGAGGAGATGACAGAGTTTGTCTATTTTAAGATATATAATATATGAGCTAAGAACTATAATTGACCTTACACTTTCATTATCAATAATAGCTATTGGGCTATTTACTTTTTTTGTAGATATGAGAGTATTCCAAGCCAGAGGATTAAAAAAAGAAGCTAATTTAGCTAAGATTTTAGGCATTATATATATAATAGCTGGTCCATTATTATACATAGTATTTAATGTTGCTTAAGGAGGATGCTTATGGGTCTTTTCAATAGATTATTTAAAAAGAATGATTATGAACAACAAGAGAAAAAAGAAATCCCTATATCTTTAAGTCTTGAGACAAACATAGAAAATATTAAAGAAATATTTAAAGATTGTGATGATGTAGTATACAGAGATTTTTTAGTAGGAGTTGAACAGGAAAGTAATTTTGCACTGATATATGTAGATGGTCTAATTGATAAAGTACTAGTAACTGAGAATGTTTTAAAGTCACTAATGCTGGAAGCAAGGGGGAAAGACCCTGAGGATGTCAAACAAGGTTTGTATGATCTCTCTATGAAAGGAAACATATCAGCTACAGAAATAAAAGAAGTAGAAACATTAAATGAAATTGTTGACAACATACTAGTTGGAGAAACTGTTTTACTAATCAATGGATACAAAAATGGGATGATTATTGGCTCTAGAGGTTGGCCTATAAGAGGTCTATCAGAACCACAGTCAGAAACTGTTATTAGAGGACCAAGAGATGGATTAAATGAGACTTTAAAAGTAAATACAAGCTTAATAAGAAGAAGAGTTCGTGATCCAAAATTAAAGCTAAAAAACATGCAAATAGGTGTAAGGTCGAAAACAGACATTTCATTAATGTATATGGAAGATATAGCGAACAAAGAACTTGTGAAAGAAGTTAAAACAAGACTAGAAAACATAGATATAGACGCCATATTAGAGAGTTCATATATAGAGCAACTTATTGAAGATAATCACTACTCTCCATTTCCTCAGATTGAGAATACAGAAAGGCCTGATGCTGTGGCGGCAGCACTTTATGAAGGGAGAGTTGCGATAGTTGTTGATAATACCCCATTTACATTATTGGTTCCATCGACTTTGGCTACATTTATGCAATCATCTGAAGATTATTATGATAGATGGCTGATAGCAAGTGTCATTAGGATTTTACGATATATTGCAGCGTTGGTATCAATGTTAGCACCTGCGCTTTATATAGCTGTTACATCATATCATCCAGGTATTATACCAACACAGCTTGCACTATACATAGCAGCAACAAGAGTTACAGTTCCTTTTCCTGCAATTATAGAGGCATTCATTATGGAAATTACAATTGAATTTCTTAGAGAAGCAGGTACAAGACTGTCTGGTCCAATAGGAACTACTATAGGAATAGTGGGTGGTTTGGTCATAGGTCAAGCAGCGGTAGAAGCAGGGATAGTAAGTCCACTTATGGTTATTATTGTTGCAGTTACGACTATATCATCTTTTATGCTTCCGAGCTATGGTTTTGCAGCAGCATTTAGAATACTAAGATTTGTGCTTATGGTATTTGCAGGAGTATTAGGTCTTTATGGGATAATGCTGGGAATAATTTTAATTGGTACTCACTTAGTAAGTTTACAGAGCTTCGGGGTTCCATACATGGCTCCTTTCTCTACACTAGGCAGAGTAAGCAACGACCTTAAGGATACAATAGTAAGAGTCCCATTACATAAGATGAAGCAAAGACCTAAATTTTCAAATATGATAGATAAAGACAGAATGAATACATATGACAGTTCGAAGAACAATGACGATAGTAAGGATGGAGAGGGTAATAATGATAGGGAAGAATGATAGAATTTCAAACTTTCAGATGATGATTTTGTTGGTAAACACTATTATAGGAGTAGGTACTCTTTCTTTACCCAGCACGCTAGCTATGAAACTGAATACTGGTGGATGGATTTTATTGCTGATAAGTGGTTTTCTAGTATCTATATTAGCAATAATAATAACAAAACTTATGCAGATGTATCCAGGTAAGACTTTAGTCGAAATAGGAAGAGAGCTTATAGGAATTCCTTTAAACAATATTATAATGGCTGTGTTTATAATATATTTGTTAGGTACATCCGCTTTTTTAGTTAGAATTTTCGCAGAAGTAATAAAAATGTTTCTTTTACTTAATACACCTACAGAGATAATAATAATAACTATGCTTCTTACCACATCATATATAGCTCGATGTGGGATAGAACCAATTACAAGAATAACTTTAATCATTACTCCAATAGTGTTCATTCCTCTATTTTTTATAGCAGTAATACTTTTACAGGATGTGGACTTTACAAATCTTTTACCTCTGTTCAGGTTTAGTGTAACTGATGTAATAAAAGCTATACCAGCTTCTTTTTTTAGCTATGGAGGTTTTGAATTCATACTCATATATATGGCTTTTATTGAAAAACCTAAAGGAGCAGCGAAATATAATGTTTTCGCAATTGTCATAGTTGCAGTATCATATATTTTTATGTTCATTATTACCCTTACTAGCTTTGGCATCACTGTTCTTAAAGATCAGCTTTGGCCATTACTATCACTTATGAAGACAATTGAATTTCCAGGAGCCTTCATTGAAAATGTGGACGGTGTTGTAATGGCTATTTGGGTTCTTTTGGTTTTTACAACATTAGCACCCGTTCTTTATATGAAAGCATTGATTATGAGCAAAGTGTTTAGACTAAAAGAGCACAAGATTTTTGTTTTACCTTTGATCCCTATAGTTTTCATTCTTTCTTTAATACCTGATAATTTAGTCCAGGTATACAAATATATGGAGATATTTATCTATTTCTTTGGAACATTTTCCTCTGTGATAGTTCCTATAGTTTTTTATATAATTGCGATTTTCAAGAACAAGAGAGGTGCTCATAGCAATGAACAAGGCGCTTAAAATATTACTACTTCTTTATTTGACACTATATTTAACTGGATGCTGGGATAAAGTTGAAATCAATAATAGAGCTTTTGTATCAGGAGTGGGTTATGATATATACGATAAAAGGTTTTATGAAGAAGCAAAGAAAAGAGATAAAGGTAATATAGATATACCTGAACTGTCTGAAAGAAACAGATTCGTTGTAACGTATGTATTTCCTAACTTAAATGCAATAGGCAAAAATGCTACAAGTGATAAACGCAGATATGTATTAAGCAGTGTAAGTAATAATCCGTATGAAGCTACAACTGAGCTTGCAACGAGAATGAATAAATCCTTCTCTTTTAAACATGTTAAGGTAATAATATTTGGAGAAGATTTTGCTAGAAATAGGGAATATATGAAGGAAGTTCTTGATAATACAGAAAGACATGACCAGCTCAGTAGAAAAGTATATTTACTGGTTGCAGAAGGGACAGCTAAAGATACTATAGACGTTGAAGATATAATTGAGCCAGAGACAGGTTCCTTGTTGTCAGATATATTTCGCAAAAAAAGACAAGCAGGTAGGTATAATTCTCAGACATTCGAAGATATATTAAAAGGGATTAAAAGTAATGGAAGTGCATTGATGCCTCGAGTAGTAGCTGGTGAAAAAGAATTAAAGGTTGGAGGGTCAGCAGTTATAAAGGATTATATGTTAATAGGTTGGTTGGGCGAGCTTGAAACTAGAGCTGTTTTATTCTTAAAAGATCGGGTTGAATCTGAAGTTATAGATGTAAAAATGACACAAGAGACATGGCTACCATTTATAATAACAGATTCTAAAACAAAGAAATCAGCTAAAATCTCAGATGACAAAATAACTATAGATGTACAGATTGAAATGGAAGGATATTTACAACAGTATAAAATAGGATCAAAAGCTAAATTGCTTGATGATAAAACAATAGATCTTATAGAAAAAAAGGCTGAAGAAACTCTTAAAAAGGAAATTGAAGGAACTATAAAAAAACTTCAGAAAGAATTTAAAGTTGACGTAATAGATATAGGAGATTACCTAAGCAAGTTCAAGCCTGATACTTGGGAAAAAGTAAAGGATGATTGGAATAATACATTTTCAGATATAGAAATAAACGTAGCAATAGATGCAAAATTAAGAAGAATAGGGATGACCAAATAAAATATGTTTAATTTTTTCATTTATTGTTAATACTTATAATAACATATATTTATTCTGGGGGAGGAATACATATGAAAACCAAGACAAGAAGAATATTGCCGTTACTTTGTGTTGTAATCTGTGCCATAGTAATCTGTACTGCATGGATTAATGACGTATATGAAAACAGACAAGGATATAAAGATAAGCTAATTAGATTTCATGTTATAGCTAATAGTGATTCACCAGAGGATCAGCAACTAAAGCTTAAGGTTAGGGATGAGATAATATCTTCAATGAACGATAAATTTGCAAGATCATCTTCAATTGATGATTCAAGAGAAATAGTTATGGAAAATATAGAAGAAATCAAAAACATTGCATTTAACGAAATAAAAGAAAACGGAAAGCAATATGATGTTGATGTAGAAATAGGTAAATATAATTTTCCAACAAAATCTTACGGAAATTTTACATTACCTGCGGGAGAATATGAGGCTGTGAGAGTTGTAATAGGAGAAGGAAAAGGTCGGAACTGGTGGTGTGTAATGTTTCCTCCATTATGCTTTATAGATATAACTAATGGACTAACAGATGAGAAAACAAATGATGAACTCAAGAAAGTTTTGACAAATGAAGAATATAACATGATAGTCAGTGCAGGAAGTGATGATGATATGCCTATAAAACTTAAATTTAAAGTAGTAGAGTTGTTTGAAAAAGGCAAACTAGAGTTTGCAAAGATATTTGTAAGTCAGAAATAATTTGATGTTTCTGGCTTTTTCTTTTTTAACGTTTTTTTTATCCTTTGCATAAATAAACTACTTCTTACAGAAAATATTATCAAGTAATAAACTATAAATATTTTTATGAAGGGAGGATATAGCTTGAAAAAGATAGTTTTATATGCAAGTATTTTTGTTTTAGTAGCATCTGTAGCAGGAGTATTTTTTGTAAATGCAAACACGCAGCCAACAGATGCTACAGGTTATATACAGTCCTATTTAGAACCGAAGACACTTTATTGGGGTTCTAGAGGACAGGATGTAAAGAATGTTCAATGGAAATTACTTCAATGGAAATATTATGTTGGAAAAGTAGATGGGATATATGGGGCTGACACGTATAGAGCAGTCAGGCGATTTCAAAGAAAGAATGGTCTTACGGTTGATGGTGTAGTTGGACCTGCAACAGCAAAGGCTATAGGAATAACATTAGGAACTACTGGAGGAGGGGTAACTGCAAGTACAGGGGTTAATAGAGATGACGATGTATATATGTTAGCTAGAGCAATACATGCAGAGGCGAGAGGAGAGCCGTATGTAGGTCAAGTTGCAGTAGGGGCAGTTATTCTAAATAGAGTAAAGCATCCTTCATTTCCAAATACAATTGCTAGTGTAGTGTATCAACCGCTTGCATTTACTGCAGTTGCTGATGGTCAGATAAATTTAGCGCCAAACAAAGACTCGATAAAGGCTGCAAGAGATGCAATCAATGGATGGGATCCTTCATACGGTTGCAGATACTATTGGAACCCTGCAACAGCAACTAGTAAATGGATATGGTCAAGAAAAGTAGTAATAAAAATTGGTAAACATTGGTTTGGAAATTAGTAGTGGAGGTGATATGAATGGATAGAACAAGACGTATTACGACCATAGCACTTGCGGTAGCTCTTGTAGCAGCTGGAATATGGGGGTACTATCAGTATCAGCTTAAAAATGAATACAAAGTAGCTATAAATAATGAATATCAGAGACTATTTTATGATACGAAAGCTCATATAGAAAATGTACAGACTAATTTGTCAAAAGCATTGTTATCAGAATCAAATGAACAAAATGTTCTGTTACTATCGCAGATAATGCAACAGGCATATCTTGCACAAGATAAACTTGGGCAGATGCCAGTAAGTCATAGTGATATAAGTAAAACTGAAAAGTTTTTATCACAGGTTTCTGACTACTGCTATACATTAGTCCAGAACCATCTAGATGGCAATAAACTCGATAGTAAGCAAAGAGAGTCATTGTCACAGCTTCAAAACTATACTGCAGTTTTATCTAAAGAACTAGCTGACTTACATGAGAAAGTAATGAAAGGACAATTAAGTCTTAATAGTGTAAGAAGAAAAGAAAAGAATCAGCTTAGAGAAGCTAACGAAGATATGTTAAATACTAGGCTTGTAAAGCTTGAAGATGAGATGACAAAATATCCTGAGCTTATATATGACGGACCATTTTCTGAACAAGTAATGAATATGAAACCTAAAGGACTAGGAAACAAAAAAGTAACGGTAGATGAAGCAAAGAAAATAGCAAATGAATTTCTAGGAGGTAAAAAGGTAAGAAAATTTGTATTATTTGAAGAAGGAGAACAAATCAACGATACAGCTAATATACCAGCTCATACCTTTAGTGTAGCTCCAGAAAATGAAAAGAAAGAAACAGGTATGTACATATCTGTAAGTAAGCAAGGCGGAGAAATAGTTTGGATGGCAAATCCTAGATCAATTAACAAGGTAAACCTATCCATGAAGCAGGCAGAAAATTATGCATTGAAATTCCTAGAGGAAAAGGGATATAAAAACATGGAACCAAACTACTCACTTAGATATGATGGTGTTGGGTTATTCAACTTCGCATATACAGAAAATGATGTTACAATATATCCAGATTTAATAAAAGTTAAAGTAGCTTTAGACGACGGAGAGGTAGTAGGCTATGATGCAGCACCCTATCTCCAAAGACATCATGATAGAGATATTCCAGACCCTAAGATCACTCAAGAAGAAGCAAGAGATAAAGTTAGACTGGACTTTAACATAGATAGCATAAGACTTGCTATAATTCCAAAAGGAGGCTCAAGTGAAGTGCTATGCTATGAATTTAAAGGGAAATACAAGGATAATGATTATATTGTCTATATTAACGCTTTAAATGGAAAAGAAGAAAAAATACTTCAAATTATAAAGGATGAAAATGGAACATTGACATTCTAGAAATAATTAAAAGTATAATCTAACAAAATATTTTAGGGGATAGCATGATTGCTATCCTCCATTTGTTTGAATATAAGATATTGATTATAAAAGTAGGAAGAATTTCGTGTGAGAATGCTTGATTAGCTACAATAGTATAAAAATTGTTATGTGAAAAAAATCATATAAATTGGAAACTTCACATTCACTTTTTGTATATTATGTTATATAATTATAGTAATTGTATATTATGTTAAAATAAGGGTGATGTTTGTTTTACTAGGGGGAGAGTGAATGAGGTTATATATACATACACTTGGAGATTTTGATATAAGCTTTAAAGAACAATCTTTGTTAAAAGAATTAAGTAGATCCTATAAGTTATTTAAGCTATTTGAGTATTTTATAACTTTTAGAGGTAGAAAGCTTCTTCCAGAAACCATAATCGAAAATTTATGGCAAAATAATGAGTATAGCGATCCTAAGAATGTTTTGCGTACGCAAATCTTCAGGTTGAGACAAATTTATAAAAAAATAATTCCAGAGGGTATTGATGAATCTAAATATTTCACTATAAATTTTAGTAATGGATATTACTGCTTTGAATTAGGAGAATATGCAATTCTTGATATTGAAGAGTTTGAGGAATTCATCGAACAAGGAGACAGCGAGAGATTTAATAATATTGATGAATCAGTAAAGCTTTATAAGCAAGTACTTAAGCTTTATAAAGGTCCATATTTGGCAGAAAACTCCTACGAAGCATGGCTTGTACCTATAAGAAATCACTACAGCAGACTATATTTAAAAACTCTTTTTAAGCTAATAGAAATGCTTAAAGAAAAAGAAGAATACAACAGTATTATTGACCTATGTGAAGAAGCAATTCTAATAGAACCATATGAAGAAGCTGTGCACATATATTTGATAGAGGCTATGCTAAAAGTGGGCCATATAAAAGATGCAATGAGTCATTATGAATATATAGCTTCCTTATTGAGTAAAGAGATAGGTATAAAATCTTCTTTAGGTTTACGAAATGTTTATAGGAAAATACAGAGTTATTATGATGAAAAAGGAGAAACAAATATTGAAAATATTAAGGCAAAACTAGAAGAAAGCTCCTTAAAAGGTGCGCTGTTGTGTGATTCAGATTACTTCAAATTTCTATTTAATCTTCAAAAAAGAAAAGGGTTAAGAGGAGATACTCTAGATTTCATGAGCCTTATAACTCTAGGGTACGAAGACATGAAAAATCATAGTAAAGAGGATATCAAGAAATTTGTAAAGATTATGTCAAGTGTATTGGAGAAATCCTTAAGAAAAGGTGATGTTTATTCATTTTGGAATGACACACAGATACTTGTAATGCTTCATGGAGCAAAAGAAAGTTGTCTCGATGAAGTTGAAAAAAGAATAATAGAAAACTTTCAAAATACTGCAAAAACTGATATTTGTAACATAAACATTAAGTTTTTGCCACTAGTGTCAGGAGGCAGTATAGAATAGATTAATATAGAAAGTCCTAGAAATAGGGCTTTTTTTTATGCTCTTTTTTATGTAACTCAGATGTAATCCAAAAGAAATTTATATGTAATTGAAATAAACAGATTTTGAAATGGACGGATGCTATATTGTAATTATCGATATTAGATGAAGTGATTTATCCGGAAGTGAGAATTATGATATATCCTTCTAAACATGATTTTTCCACTAAGTTTAAGCTCCTTATTAACGATGACATTCACTTTATAGACTGCATATTAGTAAATACCAGCGATAACTTTCAGCGTATTATGAACATAGCAAAAACTTTTGTTCAAATAATCAGAGAGGAACAAGTGATATAAAAAAACAAAGGGTTAGTAATAAGTTTTTGAAAAAATGGATATATTATCATATGGAAAATTAGCAAAAAATAGAGAAATAAAGTTATGACTCTTAAATTAACAAAGCTATAATTGTCAAACCATAGTATTAATACTATAGCTTGATTTTCTATAGAAATATCACAAATTACGAATTCAGCTTATAAAGAAGGAGGTGAAAAGATGAAAGGAAAAGTAAAAAAATCCATCGCAATTTTCATGGTATTAGCTATGATTTTTAATGTGAGTATTGCAGCATACGCTGAAGTAGATTTTCTGAGTAATTTAAATGAAACACGAGAGGTAGATCCAGGAGGTCCAGAAGACGGAGAATTACAGCAAACTATTGATGAGATAGTTTCTGAAGAGCTAGAATCTACTGTTAATGGAGATGTTTATGGACAGCCACAACAACCTATAGTTAAACAAGTTTATGAAATTCTATACCTACTTAATGAAACAGATGAGCCAGTTCCAGGACTAGACACAGTAACAGGCTTTGGTGATGTGGGTACTACTGTAGAGATTCAACATCCAGCAATAAATGGATATCAGGTGTTAGCTGATCAGCCAAGTAGTCTTGTTATAGACAAAGATGAGGAGTTGAATAGAGTTGTAATCTATTATGAACAGATTCCGAAAGTTATAGAGAGTACGATACTAACTATAAATCATACTCTAATTTTGGGTAATGGTGAAGAGTTAGTGCATATTGAAACAATTGAAGACCTAAATGTAGGGGATGTCATAATAGGAAGTGACTATGCTATTAATGAAGATGGTGTACTTTTTACTAAAAGTGTGCCGACTGAATTAACCTTAATTACTGAAGATAATATGATGGATATTGTGTATGAACTTGAGTATGAAGGAGAAGAAATAAAACTGTTACCTTCAGAATCTCCTGATTTTCTTGATGGAGAAGGAGAAGAACTAGGCGGTGCTCCATATATTGAAATTCCTACAACATCTGCAGCTTCTGCATCTAAAATGAGCAGAATGATGAAATCATCTTATGTAAACTCTATTAAGCATCCAGGAAATATTAATACGATTGAATGGCCTAAACCAGGTGCTTTATATCTCGCCAAAGAGGCTGAATTGGTCGAAGGAACAACTAATCAATGGGAATTAACATTAACCATGCAGGGAAAAAATATTGCCAATACATCTGATATAGTTTTAGTTATTGACCGTTCTGGAAGTATGGAAAATAATCAAAGACTAGATGATGCAAAGGCAGTTGCTAGGTCATTTGTAAACAATATACTTGTAGAAGGAGATACTGCAAATCGCATTGCAATAGTGTCATTTGCAAGTGATGTTGAAGTTGAATCTAATTTTACTGCAAATAAACAAGCACTGCTGTCAGCAATAGACAATATCAAATCTAGTGGAGGAACCTTTATACAAGCAGGGTTGAAACAAGCTAGAGAGCTTTTAAATTCAAGTGCTGCTGATTCTAAAAATATTGTACTATTAGGAGACGGAGAGGCAACCTACAGCTATTTTGGAAACCTTGATTTTAGTAATATAAGAGTAAGAAAATTTTTTATTTGGAAATGGTTAGAGGGGACCGCTGTATCCAAATCATATCTAACTGGACATCCGTTTGATTATGATGAACCTGTTGGAAATGGTCAATACTCTAATGCAACAGGGGAAATTGAGTATACTCTTGATGGAGTCACAGATGATATAGATTACAATATTTATCATAGCGATAACACTATAGCTGAAGCACAGATTGCTAAGGAAGCTAACCAGATTATATATACAATTGCATTAGATGCAGGTGATGATGGAGAAGAAACTCTAGAAGAAGTAGCTAGCCCAGGAAAAGCATACACTGGTTCTAATGATGACTTACAAAAAATATTCCAAACTATAGCTGGAGATATTTCTTATGCTGCTACAGATGTAACAGTAACAGATCCAATGGGTGATGAGTTTTCTATTCCAGGTATAACTGCAGATAATTACAATGATTTAATCAGTGTAAACCAAGGTTCAGTAGCCTATGACATGGTTACAGAAACTATAACATGGATATTGCCAAGTATTTCTGAGGGTAATGCATGTAAAATGACCTATATTGTGCAGATAGATGATGATGTTGAGTTAGGAGTGCTTTATCCTACAAACAAAGATACATTTTTAGATTATATAAATATTAATGGAGATATTGCTAAAACATATTTTCCTATACCAGAAGTGGGAATAGAGAGAACTGAATACGATTATACAGTAAAGTATTTTGTCAATCAAATTGAGCAAACTTTATGGGAAGCGCAGGGAGCTGTACCAGTAAGTAACCCAATTGTAAGTTCAGTACCCGATAAGTCTCCAATAGGCTACAAGGTAGATGAAGAAGCATCAACAGAACTACCATATACAGTGACTGAGGAAGGTAATGTAATAGAGGTATACTATGTAGTAGACCAAGAGCAGACATTAGACTATACAGTGAATTACTACAAGGATGGAGCAGTTGAACCATTTGCGACATCTAGTGGAGAAGTACTAGTAGCGAATCCAGTAGTAGAAAGTATAAGCTATGAAAACATGCCAATAGGCTACAAGGTAGATGAAGCTAATTCAACAGAACTACCATATACAGTGACTGAGGAAGGTAATGTAATAGAGGTATACTATGTAGTAGACCAAGAGCAGACATTAGACTATACAGTGAATTACTACAAGGATGGAGCAGTTGAACCATTTGCGACAT
>NZ_JBNPXI010000011.1:0-104903 GCF_050433385.1 Brassicibacter mesophilus | reverse complement strand
GTATAAGCTATGAAAACATGCCAATAGGCTACAAGGTAGATGAAGCTAATTCAACAGAACTACCATATACAGTGACTGAGGAAGGTAATGTAATAGAAGTATACTATGTGGTAGATGAAGAGCAGACATTGAAATATACAGTGAATTACTACAAAGATGGAGAACTACTAGAAACATCAGAAGTAATGACAGTACTAGTGGCAAACCCAGTAGTAGAAAATGTAAGTTATGAAAACATGCCAATAGGTTACAGGGTAGATGAAGCTAATTCAACAGAACTACCATATACAGTGACTGAGGAAAGCAGTGTAATAGAGGTATACTATGCAGTAGATGAAGAGCAGACCTTAGATTATACAGTAAGCTACTATAAAGACGGAGAACTACTAGAAACATCAGAAGTAATGACAGTACTAGTGGCAAACCCAGTAGTAGAAAATGTAAGTTATGCTAATATGCCAATAGGCTACAAGGTAGACGAAGAAGCATCAACAAGCCTACCATATACAGTGACTGAGGAAAGCAGTGTAATAGAGGTATACTATGTAGTAGACCAAGAGCAGACATTAGACTATACAGTGAATTACTACAAGGATGGAGCAGTTGAACCATTTGCGACATCTAGTGGAGAAGTACTAGTAGCGAATCCAGTAGTAGAAAGTATAAGCTATGAAAACATGCCAATAGGCTACAAGGTAGATGAAGCTAATTCAACAGAACTACCATATACAGTGACTGAGGAAAGCAGTGTAATCAAAGTATACTATACTTCGAGAACAGATATTAGCTATACAGTAAACTACCTAGAAAAAAATACAAATAGAGCTCTAGCAAAACAAAGAATAGTGAAAGACCAAACCTTTAGGGCAAAAATAACTGAAAAAGCAATTAACATAGCAGGTTATAAGAAGGTAGCTCCAGCAAGTGTTACAATTACTCTAGCTGTAGAAGGAAATAAAATAAGCTTCTATTACATAAAAATAGAAGACAAAGATGATGATGACGATGACAGAGATAAAGACAAAGACAGAGACAAAGATGATGACAAGGAAATTGAGATAATTGATGAAGAGATTCCATTAGCTGTACCTGAGCTAAACAGGAACGATCATTATCAATACATCAAAGGTTATCCTGACAATACAGTAAAGCCAGAAGGATTAATTACCAGAGAAGAAGTAGCTACAGTATTCTACAGACTTTTGACTGAAGAATATAGAAACAACCTAAAGACCAATATTCACGATTTTTCTGATGTAGCAGCAGATAGATGGTCAAATATGCACATTGCTACCCTTGCTAAGGGAGAAATAATCCAAGGGTATACAGATGGAGCGTTTAAGCCAAGTAATTATATTACAAGAGCAGAACTTGCTACAATAGCTTCTAGATTTAATAACTTAAGTCCATTTGAAAGTGATAAATTCTCAGACATTAATGGACACTGGGCAAATGAGTATATAAACTCAGCAGCAGAAAAAGGATGGGTAAATGGCTATGATGATGGGACTTTCAAACCTGATCAGTATATCACTCGAGCTGAATTCGTAACTCTAGTCAACAATGTACTAGAAAGAAGTGTTAGTAAAGGTGAGATATTGCCAGAAGCAAGAAAGTATCCAGATTTAGATGAATCTAAATGGTATTATGAAGCAATGCAAGAGGCGCTTAATAGCCATTATTACAATAGATTAGAAGACGGCAGCGAGGATTGGACAGAAATATATTATCCAAAATTGGATATGTAAAACTCAATATAATAGCAAAAGGGGCAGGCAGCTTGCTTTGTCCCTTTCTCTATTGAATCAGATTCTATTTGGAAAACTTGTCCAAAAAAACTATTTACTTTAAAGAAGTATGTGATATAATAAAAGCAAACTAAATATTTTGAAGATCAGCTAATAAGCGATAAAGGCAAACCTTGGGAAACTGAGGGACGCAAAACTATAGGGCCTGTAACATGGCAGCCAGTTACCGAAAGATTAGTTTTTTATTTCCGCTTTAGCTGATAACTCTTAAACGATAATAGCAAACCTTGGGAAACTGGGGGACGCAAAGCTACAGGGCCTGTAACATGGCAGCCAGCTACCGAAAGGAGAAGTTTTCAGTGAAAAAAACAAGATGTATTGCAATGTTAATTATATTTATAATGTTATTTAGTTCTTTAACAGTTAATGCTTCTTCAAGTGTTACTATTGATATAAAAAAAGCAGAAGAAGGCATAGTCAGAATATCATATAATGAAATAAATAAAAAAACCAAGGTTATGGTAGAAAAAGATTCCATAAAATATTATTATGATTTAAAAAATGATGGAGAGTTTTTTCCGCTTCAGCTTGGACAAGGTAGATATATAGTATCAGTATTAGAAAATACTTCAGGTAATAAATATAAAGTTATAGCCACAGAGAGTTTTGAAGCAGATATCTCCGAAGAAAATTCAGTATATCTCAAATCTACTCAACCAATTTCATGGAATGAAGATATGGAAGCTATCAAACTTGCAGAATCTTTAACACAAGATGAACAAGACCAAGGACAAATAGTACAAGTCCTATACGATTATGTTGTGAATAATATAAGTTATGATTACGAAAAGGTGGACAACCTTAGTTCAGATTATATACCTGATATAGATACAGTTTTGAAAGATGGAAAAGGGATATGTTATGACTACTCAGCGCTATTAGGAGCAATGTTGAGAAGTAGGGGTATACCTGCAAAGCTCGTAAAAGGATATAGAGAGGATATAAATGCATATCATGCATGGAATGAGGTTTATATTGATGGCACTTGGAAAGTTATCGATGCGACATATGATGCTTGGGCCCTCAAAACTGGGACAAGCCATAATATGTTTCAAGATGCAAATGAATACAATAAATTGAAAGAATACTAAAAAGAAGCCTGGATTCCAGGTTTTTTTTATTAGTCTTTTAAATGCTTTTAGAATATAATATAAATGTATATCAATGAAAAATGAGTATAAAAAACGTTTATGCGATGGAGATTTTTATTATTTTGACTTAAGTATTTGCTTTATATTTTGCAATTTAAAATATCTCTATGAAGTATCATAGTTGTTGAAGGGAGCGATAAAATGGACAATAGACCAATAGGAATATTCGACTCAGGTATTGGAGGATTGACAGTATTAAAAGAAGTCATGGAGCAATTACCTAATGAAGATATAATATATTTTGGAGATACAGCAAGAATACCATATGGTACAAAATCAAAAGAAACAGTAAAGAAATATGCATTTCAATGTATAAAGTTTTTGTTAAGCAAAGATATAAAAGCTATAGTTATAGCATGTAATACTGCAAGTGCAATTTCACTAGAAGAAGCTTTAAAAGTATTTGATGTACCGATACTGGGAGTTATAAACCCAGGAGCGAGGGCAGCCATAGAAGCAACAAAAAACAATAAAATAGGAGTTATCGGTACTACTAGTACTATAAATAGTGAAGCTTATCAAACTAAAATAAGGTCACTTAATAAAAACTCAGAAGTAATAGGAGTAGCATGTCCCCTATTTGTTCAAATAGTAGAAGATGGTTGGGAGGACACTGATGTTGCTAGGATAGCCGCAGAAAAATATCTAATAGAGCTGAAAGAACATAATGTAGATACTATGGTTTTAGGATGTACACACTATCCTATTTTAAGATATACTTTAAGTAAAGTAATGGGAGACAAGGTATCTCTTGTAAATCCTGCATTTGAAACAGCAAAAGAAGTAAAGAGCATGCTAAAAGAGAATAATCTATTATCTGATAAAACAGAAAAAGCAGTGTATAGATATTATGTAAGCGATGATCCAGAGAAGTTTAGGAGAGTTGGGGGAAATATAATGAATAAAAATATAGAAACAATAGAGAAGGTTGATATTGAGAATCTATAGGAGGAAAATCAATGAAAGAAGTTATGCTTAGAATAAAAGGAAGACAAACTAATGTTGATGGTGAAGAGAACACAATAGAACTTATAACAGAAGGTAAATTCTATAAAAAGAATGGAACATATTATTTAGTATATGACGAATCAGAGGTGTCAGGAATGGAAGGTTCTAAAACAACTCTGAAGATTCAAGATAATATAATATCCATGAAGAGATTTGGAAGTAATACATCAAACCTAATATTTGAAAAAGGTAGAAAACACAAAACTGAATACGAAACTGTTTATGGAGATATGACAATGGAAGTTATGACAAGTAAGATGGATGTAGATATTTCAGATATAGGTAAAGGGAGTATTAATGTGGCATATAGACTTAATATCTCTGAATCAATTGAAAGTAGTAATCATCTATCAATAGATATAATGTAGGGAAGCATATGGATAAGATAATTGATATTTTTAAACTATTTAAAAAGGAAATAAAGAGATCTCTTAACATAGATGAAGACATTGAGTTCGATATTACATTACCTAAGCGTAAAGAAAATGGAGATATCTCAACAAATGTTGCATTAAAGCTGAGCTCTAAACTAAATAAATCTCCAATGGATATTGCAGATTATATAGTTAAAAATATTGACAAAGATATAATTAAAGTTGATAAAATACAAATAGTTGCTCCAGGATTTGTTAACTTTTACCTTAGCGATGATTGGATAAAAATAATTGGAGATATAGTATTAAATAAAGGGATATCAATAGCGCAAAGGCCTATAGAAAAAAATTATACACTTGATATTAGCTCGAATACTGGTGTTAATAGTAGAGTAAGAGCTAAAGCTTATCTCAAAGTGATGAATAATATTTTCAAGCTTAGAGGATTTATACTAGAAAAAACATCATCTAATTTGAGTCCACAGATTAAGCTTGGTGAGGTTAAGCTATTAAAAGCCGGTAAAGAATATGATGTTGACATAAATCATGTACTTGATGAAAAACACATTAACTTCTATTCAGTTTCAAAAACTTATAAAAGTGATATAGACATAAACCTAGACAACGCATATATAGATAACACATCAAATCCATATTTTTATATCACATATATTTGTACAAGAGCAGGAAATATTGTAAACATATTGGAGAAGCAAGGCTATAGAATACTAGATGAAGATAAGTTAGGATTCAGCTCACATGAAACTTTAACTTCACCTGAAGACAGAGAGTTGATATTTAAGATACTACAGCTTGAAGAAGTATTAGATGAAGCAGTAAAGTATAACGAACCATATAAACTTTTTGACTACATCTATTTATATTCAGATCTGTTTTATATGTATAATAATGAGTTACGGTTGATAGATAAAACTAAAGCAGAGATTTTATCAAATTTATATATATTAAAGGTTGTAGAAAAATTTGTATCTGATATATTAGAATTAATGTTAATTATATAGGCACCTTGTGGTGCCTATAATTAGGCAGCGATTGCCGAAAAATAAGCAAAAGGGGAGTGTGTTATGAAGGATCTGTTTTTTAGAGAGAATGTACTAGAAATACTCGATTATGTGCAAGAGGGGATACACATAATTGATAATAGTGGCAAAATTGTATACTATAACAAATTTGCACAGAAGCTAGACGAGATAGATCGAGAAAAAGCAATAGGGAGACATATCCTAGAAATATATCCATCACTTTCATACGATACCAGTACGTTGCTTAATGTAATAAGAACAGGAAAGCCTATATTTAATGCAGAACAGACCTTTATAAACTACAAAGGAGATAAAATAACAACGATTAACTCGTCTATTCCAATAAAATCAAGAAACAAAGTTTTAGGTGCATTAGAGATATCAAGAGATATAACCGAGGTCAAAAAGCTTTCGGAAAAAATTGTTGATTTGCAAAAAGAGCTTTACAGTGGTGACAATAGGCCTACAAAGCATAAAGGAACCGCAAATTATACATTCGTAGATATAATAGGACAAAGCACAGAGATGTTAAAGCTAAAATCTTTAGCATTAAAGGCTTCTCAAACTCCGTCGCCTATTTTAATATATGGAGAAACTGGAACAGGTAAAGAGTTATTTGTTCAATCTATACACAATGCAAGCCCTAGAAAAAGTAAACCTTTTATAGCTCAAAACTGCGCTGCATTGCCAAGCAATCTACTAGAAGGTATATTGTTTGGAACAGTAAAAGGAGGATTTACTGGAGCAGAGGACAGGCCAGGTCTTTTTGAGGTGGCAAATGGAGGAACACTATTTCTAGATGAGATAAATTCAATGCCTTTAGATCTTCAGGCGAAGCTCCTAAGGGTAATACAGGATGGAACCATAAGAAGAGTAGGAGCTATAAAAACCATCAATGTAAATGTTAGAATAATAGCAGCAACAAATGTAGCGCCTGATGAAGCGGTTGAAGCTAAAATGCTTAGAAAAGACTTATATTATAGACTTAATGTAGTTTCTTTAAGCATACCTGAGCTTAAGAAAAGAATGGTTGATGTACCTGTACTAGTAGATTATTTTATTCAAAAGTTTAATAAGTCACTTAACAAGAATGTTATAGGAGTAGATGATAGAGTTATGGATATATTCTTAAACTATTCATGGCCGGGTAATGTAAGAGAATTAGAACATGTAATAGAAGGAATAATGACAATATATGATATAGATGAAATATTGCTTGAGCATTTGCCGAATCAATTTGACAATGTAATATTTAAAAAAGATATTGGAAGAAGAATAAAACCACTAAAGAAAACGATAGAAGAGATGGAAAAAAACATTATTTATGAAGCATTAGAAGAAACCGGCTGGAATGTAACTCATACAGCTGATCTTATAGACATACCCAGACAAACCCTTCAATATAAAATGAAAAAATATGGTTTGTTAGAAAAATAACTGCCCAAAATTGAGCAGAAAAGGCTGGAGAATAACAGAACAAGGGTTATCCTCCAGCCTTTTCTGCTTTTTTATTAATGCACTATTTCAGTAAAACCTTTTCCTTATCACAGTGATTACCTAGCGTTCCAGTACTGATTTTTCTTTTTTAAATGATACTAAATTTTTCTTTTTCAATTCTTAATTCATGAAGTATTTGGCATATGTTTTGCATAACATAATAATGGCTTTAATGTTAAAACTTTAACCTAGCTATTTAATTACATTTAACTTTATTAATAATAACAATTTAAAATATAAGGGAGGAATTTTAAAATGAAAAAAGGATGTCCATACGGAACACACAGAGTATTAGAACCAAAGGGAACATTACCACAACCAGCAATAAAAGTTGATAACAACATGGAGATTTACGATAACGAAATACTTATTGACGTGCAAACATTAAACGTTGACTCAGCAAGCTTTACACAGATAAAACAAGAGGCAGGCGGAGACGAAGAAAAAATTAAAGAAATAATGAAAAACATAGTTGCAACAAGAGGGAAACATCAAAACCCAGTAACAGGTTCAGGCGGAATGTTAATAGGTACAGTAGAAAAAATAGGACCAGCATTAGAAGGAAAAACAGACCTTAAAGTAGGAGATAAATTAGCAACTTTAGTTTCACTGTCACTTACACCACTAAGAATAGACGAAATACTTGAAGTCAGAAAAGACATAGATCAAGTAGACATAAAAGGTAAAGCAATATTGTTTGAAAGCGGAATATATGCAGTAATACCTACAGATATACCAGAAAACCTTGCTCTATCAGTACTAGACGTAGCTGGAGCACCTGCGCAAGCTGCTAAATTAGTTAAACCTGGAGACTATGTAGTAGTAATAGGCGGAACAGGAAAATCAGGAATGCTTTGTCTATACGAAGCAAAGAAAAGAGTAGGAGTAACAGGTAAAGTAATATGTGTAGGAAGTAGTGACAAGAGTATAGAAAGAGTGAAAGGTGCAGGCCTTGCCGACGTATATATTAAAGCAGATGCTACAAATGCAGTAGAGATGATGGAAAAAATTAAAGAAGCAACGGATGAAAGAATGGCGGACGTAACAATAAACTGTGTAAATATACCTAACACAGAGATGTCAAGTATACTAGTAACAAAAAATGACGGATTAATCTATTTCTTCAGTATGGCAACAAGCTTTACAAAAGCAGCCCTAGGAGCCGAAGGAGTAGGAAGAGACACTACAATGATAATAGGAAACGGATATACAAAAGGACATGCAGAAATAGCACTTCAAATCATGAGAGAAAGTGAAGTCCTAAGAAAAATATACGAAGAGTTATATGCATAGGTATTAATGAATATGAATACAAAAGAACGTTCATGCGATGAAGATTTTGAGAAAACTATATGCTCATAAGTAAAAAAATCTTAAAATTTGCAAACTCGCTTTGCTCAAACATGCAAATTTCTTAATAGATTTTCTTACTTCTTTCGCCTAGTTTTCTTAGCAAAATCTCATAGACATTCTTTATGTCTTTTGCATTCATATTTCAAAAATTAAAAGGGAGGTATTGTGCGTGAGGTCTTATAAAGATATCGAGCTTTGGAAAAATGTCACCGAAGAAGAGTGGAATGACTGGAAATGGCAGGTAAGAAATAGAATAACTGACGTTAGTGATCTAAAAAAAGTTATAAATCTCACTGAACAAGAAGAAAAAGACATAGAAGAAACATTAAAAAGATTTAGAATGGGCATTACTCCATATTATGCATCACTTATGGATAAAGATAATCCAGATTGTCCAGTAAGAAAGCAAGCAGTACCAACTATTATGGAGACACATAAAGGAAGCGCTGACATGGAAGACCCACTTCATGAAGACACAGACTCACCAGTACCAGGATTAACACATAGATATCCAGATAGAGTTCTTTTGCTGATTACAGACCAATGTTCAATGTATTGCAGACATTGTACAAGGAGAAGATTTGCTGGTCAGCAAGACTCAGCTATGGGAATGGACAGAATAGAAAAAGCAATAGAATATATCAGAAATACACCACAAGTTAGAGATGTTTTGCTATCAGGTGGAGATGCACTACTAGTATCTGACGAAAGATTAGAATCAATAATAAGTAAGCTGAGAGAAATACCTCATGTAGAGGTTATAAGGATAGGCTCACGTGTTCCTGTTGTTATGCCGCAGAGAATTACAGATGATCTAGTAAACATGCTTAGAAAGTATCATCCAATTTGGTTAAATACGCATTTTAATCATTCAAAAGAGATAACTCCAGAATCTAAGAAGGCCATAGATAGACTAGCAGATGCAGGAATACCACTTGGTAATCAATCAGTACTTTTAAGAGGAGTTAATGACTGCGTACATGTAATGAGAGAGCTAGTTCATAACTTAGTTAAAATAAGAGTAAGACCTTACTATATCTATCAATGTGACCTTTCAATGGGTATAGAGCACTTTAGAACACCAGTTTCTAAAGGAATAGAAATAATAGAAGGCTTAAGAGGACATACTTCAGGATATGCAGTTCCTACATTTGTTGTTGATGCACCTGGTGGAGGCGGAAAAACTCCTGTCATGCCAAACTATGTGATCTCAATGTCACCACATAAAGTTATACTGAGAAACTTTGAAGGAGTTATCACAACATATACTGAACCTGAAAGCTATAAGGACGAATGTAACTGTGAAGTTTGCAGAAAAGAAAGAGAGCATAAGCTTACAGGAGTTGCAGGATTACTACAAGGCAACGACATAGCGCTTGAACCAACGGAGCTAGAAAGAAGAGATAGAGCAAAAAACAGAGTATAAAAGTCCTGAAAGGAGTCATTTTAATGTCACTAATTAAACGTATATACCCTAGCTGTAAGATAGTATCAATAGTGGGTATGGCGAAAAATGCAGGAAAAACCGTAACATTAAATAGAGTAATTGAAGAAGCTATCGAAGAGTGTATTAATATAGGACTTACTTCAACAGGACGCGATGGAGAAAAGCAGGATATAGTAACAAAGACTGAAAAACCAACTATATATGTTGAAGAGGGAACGCTGATTGCAACTGCAGCAGAAACCTTAAGCATGGGCGATGCAAAAATTGAGATAATAAGTGTCACAGACTACACTACTCCTTTGGGAAATATCGTCATTGGAAAGGTTCGAGATAGTGGGTATGTGCAAATAGCAGGACCACAGACTAATAAAGGGATTAAAGCAGTTTGTGATATAATGCTTAGCTTAGGTGCACAGTTAGTACTAATAGATGGGGCGATAAACAGAGTTGCATCAGCATCGCCTTCTGTTTCAGAAGGTACAGTTCTAGCAACAGGAGCTGTTATCAGCAGAAATATGTCTCGTGTAATAGAAGAAACCGTCCATACGGTTGAACTCTTTGGACTAAGTGAAGTTGATGATAATGTGAGTTCAATAGTAGATGAAATAATATCTAATGGAAAAATTGCAATCATAGATAATCAGTATAGCGTAGAATATCTAGATTTGAAAACAGCTTTAAACAGTGGAACAACAATAGCAGGTAATATAAAAGAAGATACAGCTTATGTAGTGTTTCCAGGCTCGCTAGTTAAGAAAACTCTAACGGATATTCAAAACACAAATACTCTATATAAAAATGTGACATTTGTTGTAAACGATGGTACAAAAATATTTATTGATCCTAAAAGCTGGATTTATTTTAAAAATAAAGGCTTCAGCATAAAAGTGTTGGATTCAATAAAAACTTTAGCAGTTACTGTTAATCCTTATTCTCCTGAAGGTTACTATTTTGAACAAGAAGGATTTTTAAGTAAGATGAAAAACTATTTAAAAGGTATACCAGTACTTGATGTATGTGGTGGTGATTTATATGAATAATTTTTTAGATATTCATACAAAAAGTAACATAGACCTTGAATACGTGTTAAATAAAATAGAAGTATGTACACCATATGGCAGCGAAAAAAAAGATAGCATAAAGCCTTTTTCTATTGGAGAGGAAACTCATCTTATAGAAGAGCTTAATAGAATAGAGACTTTTATTAAGCTGATAAAAGAGAATAGGTTTTTCTTTGTAAATATAAAAAATATATTTTGTCATATTAAAGACATTAGAAGTTCAATATTGAGGAGTAATGATGGCTATACATTAAGTAATGTAGAGCTGTTTGAGGTAAAAAGCTTTATACTTATGTTAAGGGAACTAAATGAGGAGCTTGACAGATTCAAGCAGGAGTTACCGGGGGATATGAGAATAGAGCGGATAATAGAGCTTGAAAAAACATTTGACCCACAGAATACTAATATAAAAACCTTTTATATATATGATGAGTATTCTGAAAAGCTTCAGTTAATCAGAGCTCAAAAAAAGGCTCTAGATAGAAAGCTGAAGCTAGAAAAAAAACAGCTTCGTGAGAGGATTGAAAAAGAACTAGAAGTTAATATAAGACCGGATGGGTCAATTACAGTTTCTAAGGATATCAGTGAGCTTACTCAAAAACTAGCAAGTCATCCATATTTAGTATATAGCTCAGAAACATATATGAGCATCAAATATTCATTAAAATCTACACCATCAATAGATGCTTTTGAGAAGGAATTAGAGACATTAAAAGAAAACGAAGAGAAGGAAGAATTTAGGATTAGAACAAATCTTTCTAATGAAATAGCTTCATATAGCAAAAGTATAGCTGAGAACATGAAAGCTATAGGAATACTAGATTTAATGATGGCAAAGGCATACATGGCTATAAAGATAGATGGAGTAAAGCCTGACATAGTAGAAGATCATATAGTAGACATCGTTGAAGGACGGCATTTAAAGGTTGAGGAAAACTTAAAAACCAAAGCACAGGTATTTACTCCCATAAGTGTCACCCTAAGAGAGGGCGTGACGTGTATAACTGGTGCTAATATGGGTGGGAAAACAGTATCACTTAAGCTAATCGGACTTTTATGTGCTATGGCTCAATATGGTATCTTTATTCCATGTAGAAGAATGAAGATGGGACTTCATGGTTTTATATATGGTTCTATAGGAGATATGCAGTCAACTGATAATGGGCTAAGTACCTTTGGTGCAGAAATCAGGGGGATAGAAGAAGGACTGAAAAGAGCGGATGATAGAGGACTTATATTAATAGATGAATTAGCAAGAGGAACAAATCCTGATGAAGGATACGCTATATCTAAAGCAATAGTAAGTTATCTTAATAAGAGAAACTGTATAACCCTGATCACTACTCATTACGATAATATAGCAAACTCAGATGATGTTAATCATTTGCAGGTAGTGGGACTTGCAAATGTAGACTACAATAAGCTTAAGCAGGAGTTATCTTGTAAAAGCGGATGTAGAATAGACCTAGTTAGTAAGTTTATGGATTACAGGCTTATACAGGTCACAAATAATGCCAAAGTGCCGAGAGATGCCATAAACATAGCTAGATTAATGGGATTAAAAGAAGAAATACTCGAAGAAGCAGAGAATATACTGAACGCTGAATATTAACAAAAGGAGGTTTGAATATGCAAAGCAAGCTTAATCTAGATCCAAATGTAATAGAAAGTGCAAGAAATGCAGCAAGAAATATTGCGGATGATGTACAGAACTTCATAGATAGACATACTACAGTGACCGTAGAGAGAACTGTAGCAAGGCTACTTGGTGTAGACGGAGTAGATGAAATAGAGAAGCCACTTCCAAACGTTGTTGTGGATAATATCAAAGAAGGTGGAGGACTATCGCTGGGAGTTGCATACTGGCTAGGTAATGCAATGATCCAAACAGGTGATGAGCCACAGATTATAGCAGAAAAAGTAAGCAGAGGGGAGCTAGATTTAACAAAGCTGCCTATAGCTGAAGAAGCTCGAATAAAAGAAAGCGTAGAAACAATAGCCAAGAAAACTGTTGAAAGAATAAGAGCAAACAGAAACAAAAGAGACGATTACATTCAAACACTAGGTGAAGGCAAAAAGCCATATCTTTATGTTATAGTTGCTACAGGAAATATATATGAAGACGTTATTCAAGCCCAGGCAGCAGCTAGGCAAGGAGCAGATGTGATAGCTGTTATAAGGACGACAGCACAAAGCTTACTTGATTATGTTCCTTATGGTGCTACTACAGAGGGCTTTGGTGGAACATATGCTACACAAGAAAACTTTAGGATAATGAGAAAGGCACTTGATGAAGTAGGTGAAGAACTAGGAAGATACATTAGATTATGTAACTACTGTTCAGGTCTTTGTATGCCAGAAATTGCTGCAATGGGTGCTCTTGAAAGATTAGATGTGATGCTTAATGATGCATTATATGGGATACTTTTCAGAGATATCAACATGCAAAGAACACTTGTAGATCAATATTTTTCAAGGATAATAAACGGTTTTGCAGGAGTAATAATAAATACTGGAGAAGACAACTATCTCACAACATCAGATGCAGTTGAAGAGGCACATACAGTGTTAGCCTCACAGTTTATGAATGAACAATTTGCGCTAAAGGCAGGAATACCAGAAGAGCAAATGGGATTAGGTCATGCCTTTGAAATGGATCCAAACATTGAAAATGGATTTTTGCTTGAGCTTGCACAGGCGCAGATGGCTAGAGAGATATTTCCTAACTCTCCATTAAAATACATGCCTCCAACAAAATTCATGACAGGAAATATATTTAAAGGTCACCTTCAGGATGCACTATTTAACCTTATTTCAATATGGACAAATCAAGGCATACAGCTTTTAGGCATGCCAACAGAGGCTATTCATACGCCTCATCTTCAAGACAGAATGCTTTCAATAGAGAATGCAAAATATATATTCAATAATGCTAGAGCATTAGGAGATGAAATAGAATTTAAACAAGGCGGAATGATTCAGTCAAGAGCACAAGAGGTACTTAAAAATGCTGAGGAATTGCTGCTTGATATTGAAAAAGAAGGGTTGTTCCCTACTATAGAAAAAGGTAAATTTGCATCAGTTAAAAGACCTAGAGATGGTGGAAAGGGCCTTGAAGGAGTAGTTGCTAAGGAAGAAAAATACTACAATCCATTCATTGATATGATGCTTGGAGGTGAAAGATAATGAGCGCTATACAGAAAGTTGATTTAACAAGAATAAAACCATACGGAGATACGTTAAATGATGGTATGATGCAGCTTTCTTTTACACTTCCAGTACCTTATGGAGATGAAGCAAGTGAAGCTGCTAGACAGCTTGGAAGAAAGATGGGCTTAGAAGAACCAAATGTAGTATACTCATCTGATTTAGGAGTAGGCTATACATTTTTCGTAGTTTATGGGAAATGTGCTCACACTGTCGATTATACTAAAATAGAAGTTCCAAAGGTAGATGTAGAATCTATGGACAAGGAACAAGTAGAAGAGTATATTGCGCAGAACATAAAAAGAGAAATTACAATAATAGGTGCATGTACTGGTACAGATGCACATACTGTAGGTATAGATGCTATTATGAACATGAAGGGCTTTGATGGACACTATGGGCTTGAAAGATATAAGATGGTTAATGCAATAAACATGGGAAGTCAAGTTCCAAACGAAGATCTTGTAGCCAAAGCTATAGAAATGAATGCTGATGCAATATTAGTATCACAGATAGTAACACAAAAGAACGTTCATATACCAAATTTAACTCAGTTAGTTGAGCTATTAGAAGCAGAAGGGCTAAGAGATAAGGTAATTTTATGCTGTGGAGGTCCTAGACTTTCACATGAGCTTGCAAAAGAGTTAGGATATGATGCAGGATTTACCACTGGCTCATTTGCAAATGACGTAGCTTCATTTGTAGTAACTGAAATTGTTAAAAGAGGATTAGTATAGTCATAATAATAGAGATAATAGAGCAATAAAAACAGGCGATAGTTTAATGTTATTGCCTGTTTTTTGTTATATAAGCTATTTATCGATTTTAAATTCCTTAAGAATATCACTAGTTTGTTGAATATATCCTGGAATGTTTGAAAAATTATTCTTTACTATACCTATAAAAAGTATATCAACAATAGTAAGTTGGGCTATTCTCGAAGCAATAGCTCCCATTCTAAGTGTTCTTTCAACCTCAGTTGTATATATTTTTATATCTGCAAGATCACTTATAGGATTTTTACCGAATCTCGTTATTGAAATTGTTTTTGCACCCCTTTGCTTTGAGATCTCCATAGCTCTGTAGGTTTCTATAGTCTTACCACTGTGAGAGAAAGCAATAGCAACATCTTTATTTGTGATGTTTGCAGCAGATACAAGCTGAAGATGGTTATCTGTGTGAATATAAGCAGGCATATCTATCCTAACTAGTTTATATTGAAGGTCTTGTGCGACTAAAGAAGAGCCTCCAACACCGTAAATATTTATTCTTCTTGCAGAGCTTATAGCTTTTATTGCATCTGATAATACTTTTTCATCTACAAGCTTTACTGTATTTTTAATAGCATTAATACTTTCAGCGGCAAGTTTATTTACAATATCATTCATTGAATCATGGATAGTTATTTTTTCATATATTTTGTCCTCGTCAAGTTCATTATGATGTACTTCTTTTGCTAGGGCGATTTTTAGTTCTTGAAAGCCTTCATATCCGAGCTTTTGTGAGAATCTGATTATGCTTGCTGGGCTAGTATTAGTAAGATTTCCAAGCTCAGATGCAGTTGAATTATAAACCATATCTACATTATCTATTATGAAATCAGCTATTTTTTTTTCGGAAGAGGTAAAATCATTTTTCAAATTATTTATTCTAGTAATACTGCTCATCGAAGAACCTCCGAATTTTCAAATTATCATGTTATTATTATATCATTCAATGTTTATTAGTAAAACACTGTATTATGAATTGACTTTGAGGTTATTTTCTATTAATCTTCATAACTAAGCTTTCACCATGTACTACATTGCCTAAGAGCTTTTCCATGCTTTCTACTTTATCCCCATTAGTTATTACAACAGGAGTAATAAGGGATTTAGCATTATCTTTTAAATAAGCCATATCCATTTCTATGAGTTTATCACCAGTCTTAACTTTATCTCCCTCGTTAACAAGACGTTTAAAGCCTTTGCCTTTTAATTCAACGGTGTCTAGTCCTAGATGTATTAATATTTCAATGCCTTCCTTAGTTTCTATTCCAATGGCATGATTAGTAGGGAATACCTGTATTACTTTGCCGTTACACGGAGATACAACATTTCCATCAGTTGGATCAATAGCAATTCCATCTCCAAGCATTTTCTGTGAGAATACTTGGTCTGAAACCTGTGATATGTCAATAGCTTCTCCAGTTAATGGAGAAATAATGTCTATTACTGAGTTCTTCTTAAATATATTTAGCATATTAGAAACCTCCTATACTTCGACTGGTTAATATATTAGTTATTTATTTTTTATATATGGCTCTAGATTATCATAAACCTCATTAGGTAACCAAATACCACAAATAGGCGTTTTCAATTTGTTATAGTCACCATGATAGTCTGATCCGCCTGTAAATATTATATCTTTATTAGTTACGATATTCGTTAGCTCAGTTTGAACTTCGTGGTCATTAGCAGGATGGTATATTTCAATACCATCTAGTAACTCACTGTTTATAAGTTCCCTATACAGACCTTCATCTTTCTTCTTAATTTTGCCAGGATGAGCTAATACTATGATGCCATTATTTCTCTTTATCAGCTTACATATTTGATGAAAGTCATAATAGTTATACGAATCCTCTATATGGTAAGGAGCATCCTTACCAAAAAAAGCTTTTAGTGAACTCATAATTTCTTCTTGCTTTAAATATCCATATTTAGTAAGAGTCTTAAGGAGCTTAGCCCTATATAATGGTCCACCATGACTTTCCTTAAAAAACTCATTTTCATCGATTTCAATGCCATTTGCCTGCATTAGTTTAATTTCCTGTTTCGATTTATTGTTTAGATGATTTAGTAGATTGTTAGAATATTCTCTTAGCTCTTCAGACTGAAAGTCTATATCATAGGCCAATACATGAAATTTAAGGTTGTTCTCAACGGCTGTAAATTCAACAGCAGGTATGAATGGAATATTATATTCTTTACTCATATTATTTACAACTTCGAGACCTAATGTAGTGTCATGATCAGTAATTGCTAGCGCAGAAAGACAAGCTTTCTGCGCTATTTCAAAGATTTCTTCAACTTTAGAGCTACCATCAGAGAAAACTGAATGCATATGAAAATCAAACTTCATAGCTATACCTCCAAGTTTATTTACTATTTGATGTTAAGGACCTCGCTTAGTACGTTGTTATCTTCTTCAGATACACTGTCATCAGCCATATCTTCCCATTTTGTGAAATATGTTAGAGCAAAACCGCCTGCATATGCTAATAAAGTACCAATTATATAATTCAAAACCATATCAGAAGGGATTAATAAAGTCAAAGGTAATCCAGATAGTCCAATACCGATTGATGCAACCTTAGTTAATGATATATATGCTCCACCAACCATTGAACCTAAACAAGCAGTTAAGAAAGGTTTACCTAGTGGCAAAGTTACACCAAACATTAGAGGTTCACCAATTCCTAACATACCAACAGGTAATGAACTACCAATGATCTTTTTAAGTCTCTTGCTTTTTGTTTTAAAGTAAATAGCCAATCCAGCACCTACTTGTCCTGCTCCAGCCATAGCTAGAATAGGTCTTAACAAGTCAAAGCCTGTTTCCTTAAGCAGACTTACTTCAATAGGTGTAAGTGCCCTATGAAGGCCAGTCATTACAAGTGGTAGGAATGTACCTGATAAAACTGCACCAATAAGTATACCGCCTTTTTGAATAGATGTATTTACTATCCAACTAAGTCCGCCTGATAGATAAACTCCAACAGGATGGAAAATATATAAACTACCTAACCCAACTACTAGAAGTACAATTGTAGGTGTTGCAATTAAATCAATTACAGAAGGCATAACTCTTCTAAGTTTCTTTTCAAGCCAAGCACCAAATATAACAGCTATTAATACAGCAATAATTCCGCCAGCTTCAGGAACTAGGTTTTCGCCGCCTATAACTATTTTTGCAAGCTTAGGAGAGCTTAAAATACCTGCGATAGCGCCACCTAAGGATGGACTTCCACCGAATTCTTTAGCAGCATTAATACCAACCATTATATTCATGTACATAAATACTGATTTACCTATTACGTATAGGATGTTGTAAGTATTTTCGTTAATCCACTCTTGATTTGAAAATATTTTTGCTAAACCATATATTACTCCACAACCGATGAATGCTGGTATTAGTGGTATAAATATATTAGATAAATGCCTTAAAAATAATTTAAATGGAGTACTGTTTTTCGCTTTAAGCGCCTCTTTTCTTACCTTAACTTCATCTTCAACTCCTACCTTGATGCCTGTTAGCTTTCCAAACTCAACAGCTACTTTACCAGCTGTCCCAGGTCCTAATATTAGCTGAAGCTGTCCACTTTGCTCTACAACACCCATTACTCCATCAACTTTGTTAAGAGTTTCTTTGTTGATAATGTCTTTGTCCTTAATAACTAATCTTAACCTAGTTGCGCAATGTGCTACAGATATAACGTTTTCTTTGCCGCCAACTTTTTCTAAAATGTTTTCACTAATTATCCTAGCTTTTGAGCTAGCCATTTAAACGACCCCCTTATTGTTATATTTGATAGTTTATTTACTCTCTAGCAGTGCTTCATAAACTAGAGAAACTATACTTCCATACTTTCCTGTTTCATATACGTCACCTTCAAAACTGCCGTCATTACATACCGAATGTTTCTTATTTGTTAAAAGAACGATAGCCATATCATGTTTAGGATCAATTTGTGTGAGTGTTCCAGTCCATCCAGTATGACCGATTGCTATATTACTAGCATATGGACCAAATTGCCATACTTTATCTGTGTTTCCAGCTCTATTCCATCCTAAACCAAAAGTGATATCGTTATCAGATGGCTTAGTAAACTGGTCTAATACATTCTTATCAAATATCTGAACATTGCCATATCCGCCTTGATTTAATATTGTTTGACATAAAACAGCCATATCTGAAGCGGTAGAAAATAGACCAGCATGTCCTGAGATTCCACTCATTGAGTAGTAAGCTTTCTCATCATGAACCTCACCTTGAAGTGTATAGCTTCTTATACTTGGAAAGTCTCTTGATCCGCCTCTTGTATTACCCATAGTTTCTGTTGCTGCACAATCTTGTTTTTCAAATCCTTTTTCTAAAGGATTAAATACTGTATGAGTTAATCCTAACGGCTTATATATATTGTTTTCAACATATTCATCCAATTTAGCACCAGTAACATTTTCAATTATATATCCTAAAAGCATATAGTCAGTGTCACTGTAGATAGTTTTTGTTCCAGTTGGATATTCTAATGGAGCTTTTTCTAAAAGCTTTAATGTTTTTTCTCTATCAAGTGAATGAAACTCTTCACCATAAGGATTGTCTGGCATATAGAATTTAATGCTCGCTGCAAATCCAGCTGAATGAGTTAATAAATCTCTAATTTTAATATTTTCTCTTGTTTCACCAGTAAAACCTGGAATATACTTGCATACTAAATCATTGATGTCTATTTTACCTTCGCTGACAAGTTTTTGTATAGCTAAGTTAGTAGCATACATTTTAGTGTTAGAAGCAAGGTCAAACAAAGTATCAGTATTCATAGATTCAAAGTCACTAAGCAACTTATCTCCATCGTATTTAAGCTTGTATCCATATGCAGTATTTTTGATGATTTTTCCATCCTTCATTATCAACAACACTGCACCTGGAAAGCCTTCTTTTACTTCCTTGTTTATAAGATCATCTATTTCAGCTAATTTCTTTTCCGAGAATCCAACGTCTTTTGGTTTGCCAATTGTAAGTTCAGGATATGGAATAAATATATTTATGTATGAATCTTCGGGCTGAATCTTTAAAACCTTTAATGTATTATCACCTGTTACTGTATACTTGCTTATGTCTATAGTAGCTGTTCCATTCTTGTGTTTGAGTGCATCATTGATAGATATAAGCTTGCCATTTACATATACAGAAGCTGATTGTGCACCATGATTTTCTACAATTATTTTGCCTTGACCTTCATATCCCTTAAATACTCTCCTACTTTGAGCATATAGCCGACTAGTAGGCTCTTCTTCAGGAAATCTAGGATCGATTTGAGAATCAACGGTTACCTGACTTACTGAAACTTGCTGTTCGTTTGATGTAGCACTGATGTTGTTATCTACTGCATATCCAGTTAAACTAGTAGATAATATTAAGACAAGTAGTAATAAGACTGAAAGTTTTGATTTTAACCTCTTATTCATGTACATCCTCCTCTTATATTTATTTAATTGCCATTAAAGCCTTCCTTATATGACCCTTATGCAAGTTAAGGGTTTTCTCAGCTGTCTCTTTATCAAGTTCTGACATTATCATAAATATTGCTAGTTTAACGTCATATCCTGTTTCCTCTAAAAACTGAGTAGCAATTGTTTTATCTACAGAGGCAGCTTCAACAATTATGTTTTTACATCTTTCTTTTAGCTTAAGATTTGTGGACTCTAAATCTACCATTAGATTTTCATAGACCTTGCCAAGTCTTATCATTGATCCTGTAGAAAGCATGTTTAAAACCATTTTTTGTGCAGTACCTGCTTTCATCCTAGTTGATCCTGTTAGCGCTTCGCTTCCTACTACTACTGCAATACAGATATCAGATAGCTTTTGTATTTCAGAATTAGCATTGTTGGTTACAGCTACAGATGCAGCCCCTATAGACCTTGCATACTCAATTCCTCCAAGTACATAAGGTGTTCTTCCACTAGCAGTTATTCCAACTAGTATATCTTTGCTAGTAAAGCTTGTTTTCTTCAAATCTTCTATGGCTTTTAAAGTATCATCTTCAGCACCTTCCACTGCACTAAATATTGCGTCAAAACCTCCAGCTATTATTCCATGAACCATCTCTTTTGGTGTACCAAAGGTTGGAGGACACTCTGAAGCATCTAATATTCCGAGTCTACCACTAGTACCAGCTCCTAAATATATTAGCCTTCCTCCCATTTCAAGTTTACTTGCAATTAGTTCAACGGCTTTCGCGATATTAGGAATTTGTTTTTCAACAGCATAGGCTACTTTTTTGTCTTCTTCGTTAATCATTTTTATCATTTCTTCGGTTGAAACTATGTCCAGTTCAAGTGTATCAGGATTTCTTTTTTCGGTAGTTAAATTGCTTAAATCGATATTCATTGATGTGTACATCCTTTCTTTATAGAATATTACAAGCTATATCAACTTTTACATTTATAATGAAAGTCATAGTGAAATATTTTGAAAAATTATTACTATTAAACTAATAATAACATGAAATTTTATTTCTTTCTACTCCAAAAAAAATTTTTTATATACTATTTTCTTTTTGATGTTCTTTGCTAGTGCTTTTGCTTTGTATTCTAAATTTAACTCTTTTCAATATAACTAGCACACAATAAACGCCAATAGCAGATGTTATACTTAAAAAATAATAACCCATACCTGCGGCAATACCAATACATGCCACTACCCAAAGTGTTGCTGCAGTTGTAAGTCCTGTAACAGAACCTTTGTTATGTATTATTGAGCCAGCGCCAAGAAAGCCTACACCAGATACAACTTGCGAAACAAGCCTACTGCTATCTGCTTTAAGGGCATTGGATAGTTGAGGATACGTTAACATCATATTTATTGAATCTTCAACTATAAGTATTTGAATTATAGCAATTATTGCTGCCCCAACACATACAAGTATATGTGTAATAAAGCCGGCGGGCCTATTTTGATATTCTCTTTCATATCCAATAAGCCCTCCAACAAATATTGAAAGAACAAAACGTAATAATATTTCAGATCTACTCACAGATATCACCTCAAAGCCTAGAGCCAGCATCTTTATCAATAATAACTGTAACATCAGGATGAAGCTGTAGTACTGAAGCCGGTACTTCTGGTGTTATTGACCCCTTTACAGTATTGTAAATAGCTTCGGATTTTTCGACTCCACTTGCTAATAACACTATTTTTTTTGCTTGCATAATTGTTTTTATACCCATACTTATTGCCTTAGTTGGGACTTCCTCTATGGAATCGAAGAATCTTGAATTTGCTTTTATAGTATCTTCATCTAAATGAACTAAATGTGTAGTTGCTTCAAACTTTAAATCAGGCTCATTAAAACCTATGTGTCCATTTCTACCTATACCAAGAAGCTGCAAATCAATGCCACCAGCTTGCTTTATGGTTTCTTCATAGCTAGCACATTCGTCTTCGATACTGTTACACATACCATTTGGAATATGGATGTTCTCAGGCTTTACGTTAACGCGCTTAAAAAGGTTTTCCGACATATAAAAATTATAGCTTTGAGGGTTTTCCTTAGGAAGATGATAGTATTCGTCAAGGTTAAAGGTTTTTATATCACTGAAATCAATATCACCTTCGTTATAAATATTTATCAGCTCTTTATAGGTACCCAACGGAGTATCACCAGTTGCAAAGCCCAGCACACTATTAGAATTAAGTATAATCTGGCTTGCAATAATATTAGCCGCTTTTTTACTCATTTCATTGTAATTGTTTACAACAATAATTTTCATTTTTTTGCCTCCTAATACTGTTTTTTATGTTATTTTAACTTGTCCATTAAGGTGTCAAAATTATCTCGTATTTGTACTTATCACTTCTGTATATGGATTTTGTATATTCAATTACTCTGCCGTCTACTAAGTATGTTTTCCTTCTGAATAATAAAGCCATTGTATCCTTTGGTATCATTAACATGCTACCTTCGTACTCATCAAGAATTGTTGGTTCTATACTTTGTTTAGCGTAGTCCATAACGTAGCTATAGTTTTTACTCAATAGCTTGTATAAAGAATTACCCTCAATTGTTTCTTTTACCATATCAGGACACATATAGTGAGGTATACATACAGTCTCCAGAGAAAATGGCTCATCCTCAATAATCATCAATCTTCTTATTTCAATTATCAAATCGTTATCATCAGTTAACTGTAAGTGTGCTTTAATTTTTTTAGTTGCTTTTTTAATTTTGAAGGATAGAAGCTTAGTGCTTGTTTTCAAACCTTTTTCTTCCATTTCTTCGGAAAATCCTTTTAACTTGGATATTTGCTGCTTTTCTTTTGGATTTGATACAAAGGTACCTTTTCCTTGTTCCCTATATAGCAATCCTTCATTCACCAAAGCCATTATAGCTTTTCTAGCTGTCATTCGACTTATGTCATGTAATTTACACAATTCAAGCTCAGGAAGGATAGGATCACCTGGTTTCAATTCTTCATTTTCAATCATTTCAACCAGGATTTCCTTTAGTTGATAATAAAGGGGTAAAGCACTTTGCTTTGATACTTTTTTCAAAGACACCACTCCTATAATTGTACTACATTTGTTATATTGTATATACAATTATAAAAAAGCTTGATTCATTTGTCAAATATATCTAGTATATTATTTTTTTAGATTTACTTATTTTAGCTATAATGTTTGCTGCAGCCATTGAAGATTGGAGGGCACCATTAATCCAGCCGTGCGAAACTGAAACATGTTCTCCAGCAAAAAGAACTCTTGAATTATATTCCGGAGCAGCAATTGCATAAGAGAATAATCTTTTCTGCTCAGGTAAGAAATAACAGAAACCACCTAAAGACCATGGATATTCATTCCAGTTTAGATATACACGATTTTTTACTACATCATTCAGATATTCAGCAGGAAGTCCATGTACTAACTCAACTTGTCTTTTAACATCATCATATCTTAAGTTATCAGGTAAATTACCTAGTCTTGTTGTATCAATGTTAAAATTATATGAAGCAAGCAGCACGCCTGGCTCATAAGCAGGCTTACGATCGGATGGATACCATATTGATGAAATTGGGAGGTCTGTAAAAGAACCGCCGCCGATTATTCTTTCAGATGGGCTTCCTTCTTGCCAGAATCTTTTATTGCATAGGAACAAGGTCTTTTGAGTCAAAGAATAACCAACTTCTCTTATAGCCTGCATCTTTTGGGTACTAAATGGAGGATCTATCCGTACATTTCTAAGTGTAGAAAACGGTATAGCGCAGATTATATAGTCAAATTTTTCAGGAATAGAGGTTTTCATGGATTTGTTCTTGTACCATAATGTTACCTTGCTATTATTTGGCTGAGATATTTTTTCAACCCATGTACCTTTGTTTATTTTAACCTTTCCGAGACGTTCTTTTGGTATATCACCATACTCTGAAGGCTCGCTGCTAGTTAAAGAATTATAGAACGAATGAGGCAGTTTACTCATTCCGCCGATAATTTCATATAAATATAGGAAAGATAATTGATAGTTATCCATCATCACTTCTATATATCCATCATACATAAATAAGCGTGTAAAAGGAGAAATACTAGTAAGCATGTCTATAGCTCCCTGGCTTAGACCGGACATTTCCATTATTTGTCTTACGTTATAGTAATCCCAAAAATTAATTAGACTATCATAAAATTTTCTAATCTGAAGAAGTTGAGTACGGATAGATGGTGAAGTTGATAATAGAGGCGTATCAATAGCATAGTTCAATAAATCCATCCATGGAACTTTTCTTTCCCAAGCAGCTAAAGGAAATTTTGGATAAATTTCTTCTGTCACATTTTTACCTTCCACATCATTTCTAACCCTTGTATTTCTTACGTAGATGAGTCCGTTAGGATTTGACTGAACAAAAGGACGTGTATTTAGGTTGAATAAATTGACATAATGCCAAGTAGCGTTGTGTGTTACAGGTATACGCATAGCTCCCAGTTCACCATAATTATTTTCATCGAAATGATAAGTATATATTCTTCCGCCAATTCGTTCTTCGCTTGCTTCAAACATAGTTATGTCAAATCCTAGCTTCCTTAGCTCGAAAGCAGCTGATAGACCAGCAACTCCTGCACCGATTATTCCTATCTTAATATTTTCATTTTTAAATTCTCCTGGATTAGCTATAGTAGTTATATCTTCAGGCAGACTTGATAGCCTTATAATGTTATAAAAATCCTCTGGGCGATTTGCTTTTATCAATCCGTACATTGCTAGAGCATATCGTTCTTGGTCAGTAGGATTATCAGGCTGAGGTGGAGCGATTTCAGGTTGAGCTGGAACAGTAGGAGGGTAAGTATCCCAAAACATAATATTTCATCCCCTTTATATGCATTATAATTAATTATATTGACGTAATAGCTCAATAATGCATATATATACAGAAAAAAGCCCATAGGCTTGACAAGATATCAAGTCTATGGGCTTTTTTAAAATTAATATTCTCTATCTAACTTAATAACTAAGCTTCTATCGATGAAAAGTACGACATCGCCTCTAGTAGCATGTGAACCTGCAGCTATTACCATATCCTTATTTATACCAAGCTCAGTAGATTTTTTTAAGTAATTTACAGGCCATTTTTCATTTGGGTCAAGCGTATCGTCGTAACCTAAGAGTCTAACTAATACAGCTAAGATTTCAGCATATGAAATGTTTTTTTGAGGCTTAAATGTACCATCATCGTAGCCTGTTATTAAGCCTTCCTTTACAGCTATATTTACATATCCAGATGCCCAGTTATCCTTTTTTACATCGCTGAATTTTGTGTCTGCTTTATATTTTTCTACGTCCTTATCTTTGCTTAAAATTCTCACTGCAAGGACCGCAAATTCTGCTCTTGTAATGTTATTTTCAAGCTTTAAAGAACCATCCTCATAGCCTGTTAATATACTCATTGCTACTAATCTCTGGGCTGCTTCAGTTTGCTGTTGTCCTAAGTCCTTAGCTAAAACAAGAGAACTAAATGCTAGTACGAATACTAGTACAAGGGCTGTTATTTTTTTTAGCATTATTCACACCTCCTGATTACTTAATTTGATTATATCAAAGGTTCTTATAAATAAACATTTCAATTATGTTACAAGTTACTGGCTTTAACAATAGAGTAAATAACGAGTATACATTGTCGAATTAATAGGAATCGTTAATTTTTCTATTACAAAATATCAATATATGACGTATTTGTGAAGGAATAAGTATAATGAATGTTGAATAATTGATGTAATTAAGTTTTGTAATGATATTGTAATTTAAATATTAATAGTATTTTGTCGATAATATAAATAGTCGATATTCAAAAATTAGATTTGGTTGAACTTTTTTATTTACATAATAGACTGATTTTGATGGAGGGAATGCAAATGATAAAAAAGAGGTTCTGTGTATTCTTAGCAGTATTAATGGCAATAACTATTGTTCCACTTGAAAATTTTACTGCCTTTGCTGCTGACCAACTGGATATTAAAACAATATTACCAGACAAAGTTTCAGAAAAGAATGGTAAAGTAGTTACGATAACAGGTACTGGATTTGGCAGCAAAATAGATGATATAAATAAAGTTCAGGTCGTATTAGATGGAGGAGCTTCAAATCCTACAATACAGACAAGCGATATATTATCAATTAATGATACAGAAATGAGGATTAAACTTCCTCCTTCAGGTGGATTTATAGGACAGGCATATCTTATAGTAGGTAGAGATGGCTGGGGATCAGATTCCATATTATTTAACTACGTAGAGGATCCAAGCATAACAAACATAATAACAAACACCGAAATAAGTATAATGAGAGATGCAAACGGTGAAGTAATAAAAAATCCTGATGGTACAGCAAAAAGAGATAAACAGACATATATAGAAATATACGGCTTTTATTTTAATGCTCCAGGAGAGCAAAACAACATAGAAGAATATGTAGAGCTTGAAAGTTCAAATAGCACCATGTCTGCGAAAGTAATATCGCAAAAAGAAGGATACATAAAAGCAAAGCTTCCAGAGAATTTCATATTCGGAGATACTTACAAAATTACCATAAGAAATAAATTTGGAGGGGAAGCATTCTTAGAAAACCGAAACATTACATTGGCAGAACATGATATAACTCAGCTTTCAAATCTTAAGGTTAACATTGGAGCTAAACTAGGGATTAATGGTACAAATTTTCCGTCAAATATAAAGGTGTATATAGGAGATGAAAATGGAGAGAAAGAGGCTTCAATTATTTCTACTAATACAAGCTTAATTGAAGTAACCGTTCCTCAGGTAGCTACTACAAAGTATCAAAATGTAAAAGTAGTAAATACTGATAACTCAACAGCGGTAACACTTATTGACGAGTTAGAAGTATTGCCTGTTCCAAAAGAATTTACAGTAACCGCAATAACTCCTAATGCAGGAACTAAGCTAGGAGGGACTGAAGTCAGAGTAATAGGTACAAGTCTTAATCCTGACATGAAGATATTGTTTGGTGATAAATATGCTACAGGAGTTGAACTTGATACTGAAATGAGCAAGGATGGTGTTACTGTATTAAAAGCAAAGACTCCTGCATCGACTAAGATTGGGTCAGTTGACGTGAAGGTTATAAACCCAATAGATAATGGACAAAGAGTATTAGCAAATGGATATAGATACACAGAGGTCGAAAATTCTCTAGTTGTTATAGATATGAATCCTACTGAAGGATTTGAAACTGGAGGTGAAACAGTTTCAATATCAGGAATTAACTTTCAAAGAACAAGAATAGATGATGATGAAAAGGTAGTATCAGATGAAAATACAGTAACACTTTCTGCTGATAAAAAGGAAGTAGTTTTTGAAAGTACTGAAATAGCAGATTATCCGAAACCAGGAACAAATGATAAAGTAAACGTCATAAGAACTAGAAAAGTCAAAGTATACTTTGGAGGAGAGCTTGCAGAGTTCAAGATAATTAACGATGATGGAACACTAGATCCTGATGATATGACAATAATAAATCCAGATTCTGGGCATCAGATACTTAGAGTAAAAACTCCTCAAATTGCCTTGAATCCTAGAGAGAATACTCCTGTCAATGTAACAGTTGAGATAATAACACAGTATATTGATGCTGCTGATAAAATAACTATTATAGACCAATATGCTGAAAAAGAGATGTCACCAAGGAAATATGTATATAAGCCAGTTCCAAGTACACCTGAATTGAAAGTGGTGCATAATTACAAAAGCAGCACGATGCCATTAATAAATGATGATCTAAAAATGGCTAGAGCCGCAGCACAAGAAACAGTGTATATATATGGATATGATTTTAGACCAGATGCGAAAGTATACTTTTTTAAAGAAGGACAGAAGCCATTAGATGAGCTAATGGTTCCCAAAAATCAAGCACAGGTGATTGCGGTAGATACTCTTGAAGGCTCTTACATGGGAAAGACTATAAACAGAATTGAGGTTAAAGCACCAGATATAAAGGAGCTAGGAGCAGTTACAGTAATTGTTCAGAATAAAGATGGAGCTAGGACAAAGACTTTAAATGAGTTCCGTAATCAAGACGGTGTAACAGATAAAGAAATTGAAGTAAGACAATTTGAATATGTTAGTACTCCAATTATAAAAGAAGTTTTTCCACCATATGGATCAACTAACTTTATAGATGATGGAGAACTTGTTATTAGAAATCCTAGGGTAACAATGAACGGCGAAATGTTTTTAGTTAATGCATATGTTGATGAAAACGAAGTGACAACTCTGGCTTATCCAACAATATATGTAGTACCTAAGAGTGTATCTACTAAAGACATACAGAGTCTTCATACAGTAGATCCTGACTCAATCTCAAAATATAGAGCAGAGGTAATAGAGGTCACAAAAGAAGTAAATGACAAGCTTATAAAATTAGACGGAGTAAAGGATAGAGTGGGGACAAAGATGTCTGTTATAATGCCTTCTGTAGCACCTGATAATGGAGGATATAGAGATATAATTATAATAAATCCAGATAAAGGTATAAATAGAATAAACGATGCTTTTGAATATAGAAGTCCAGAAACAAAGCCTAAAATCATTTCTATAGTTCCTGACAAAGGGAGTACTGAAGGCGGAGAAAAAGTAGTTATAACAGGTACTGATTTTGAGTACGACATAAAGAACATACTGCTTCTAGTAACATTAGATGGAGAAGCTGCTGAAATAGATCAAATTGAAAGAACAACAACTGATGGAAGCAATACTGTTGTTGTAACAATTACAACACCAAAAGGAACAGCAGGTGAAAAAACCTTACAGGTTATAAACCCCGACGGAGGGACTGCTGAAGGTAAATATACCTACACAAGAGTTTTTACGAACCCTGTTATTACAACAATAGCACCAGACCATGGAGGACCTTTAACAAAAGTGATAATTAAAGGTGATGACTTTGTTGTTCCTGACCCAAATTCATCAGATGAGGATGGCAAACACGGAACAAGAGTATATTTTAACAATGATGAAATATTAACAAAAACAGATAGTGACGGCAATGTTATATCAGATGTTTATGTTGTAGATGACAGAACAATCTATCTAGTGGTACCAGACGGACTTCCACTTGGTCAAAAAGATGTAACTGTTTTAAATCCTGATACATCAAGATACACAGTTAAAAATGGCTTTGAGTATCAGAAACCAGACAGCGCTCCAGAGATAATATATATAACTCCAAAAGAAGGAACTAGAGATGGAGGTACTATAGTAAAAATCAAGGGGAAAGGCTTTATAAAGAGCAAGGGAGAACCAGTTATAGAAGTATATTTTGGAGAGAAAAAAGGAATAAATCCGAGGTTCGGAGCAGATGAAACAGAGATCATAGTAACTACTCCAAGCTACCCTATAGACGAAAAAGTGACAGACAGGGTGACTGTACCTGTAACTATAGTTAACTACGATGGAGGGTCAGCAACAATAGATGATGGATTTACATTTCGAGTGCCAGGAAGTAAGCCTAAAATCACAGGTATAGATCCAAATAGAGGCACAACATCAGGAGGAACTAGAGTAGTAATTGACGGAGAAGATTTCCGCTATAAGGATGTCAATAGCAATGGGATGTATGACGAAGGTGATATAGCACCAAAAGTGTACTTTGCATGGGAAGAAGCTGTTGAAGTTATATTCTCAAGTCATGGAAGGATAATAGCCATAACTCCAGAGTTTCAAGAGGGTGGAGCGGTAGATGTGACTGTTGTGAATCCAGACGCAGGAGCATATGTTGCTAAGGGGGCATTTACTTATGAGAAATCTAATCCGCAGATAACTAGTATTACTCCTCCAGCGGTACCTAAGCAAGGAGGAACAGAAATAGTTATACGAGGCAGTGGATTTATTAAAAACTTAGAAAAAGATGAAAGTGACACCCCTTCTACACCAGACGATCCTACAAAGCCTATATATGGAGAAAATATAGACGTTGAAGTGTCTTTTGGCAATGAATCAGACTCCTCTGAGCTTGTTGGTAAAAGAGCAGAGGTTATACTAGGAAGTATAAAAGTTGTCTATGATGGTTCAGACGAAAATGCAGATAAAAATGTATCTATACTACTTAATGAAGAAGAAAAAACATCATTTAAAATCAATACTGGAGAGTCAAAAATAGTTCTATTATCAACATCAGCACAAGGCTCAAGTCTTGAAGGTATAAAGATTGAAGTAAAAGATGGCAATCTTATAGTGACAAGAAGACTATCTCCAGAGGTTAGATATATAGATTCAGGAAAAGTTGAGGCAGTAACTCCACCGATGGAGACAGAAGAAGAAAAGCCGGTTGATGTTATTTTGAGAAATAGAGATGGTGCAGAAGGAAAAGGCAGCATAATAATCACAAATCCTGCAAGTAATCCTGAAATAACAGACATAGATCCAAAAAGAGAAATAAATAGAAAGGATTCAGACAAGATAGATTATTATGTAGTAGAGTCAACTGTTCAAGGTGGATTAGTATTTACGATTCATGGTAAGGATTTTAGAAAAGGTTCAAGAGTATTTATAGAAAACAAAGAAGCGGAGATTATTTCTAGAGGACCTAATGACGATTCTCTAGTAGTAAGGTCGCCTAATGGTTCAGGATTCCAGCTAAATGAGCCTTTGAGAATAATAGTTATGAATACTGACGGTAAGAGTGCAGATTCATCTCTTTCGAAAATAGGAGAAAAGCAAGCAAGGGCTTACTATATATACAGACCTACTGAAAGCAAGCCTACTGTTGAATATATTGAGCCAAACAGCGGAAGTGCAGCTGGAGGCGAAAGAATAGAAATAATAGGAAATGATTTTAGGGAAGGAAATGTAACAGTAAGAATCGGAGCGAAAAAGGCTACTGTAGTAGTTGAAGAGTCATCATATAAGAAACTTGTAGTGATAACTCCTCCAAGTGAAATATTAGGGCCAGTTGATGTATTTATAAGAAACGAATCTGCCATGGGAGAAGTACTATTAGAAGGTGGATTCACATACTACTCAGCTCCAGCTATTACTAGAGTTAATCCAAATGAAGTCCATAATACTGGTGGTCATAAGGTAACAATTAGTGGTGCACAGTTTAAGGAAGGAGTAAAGGTATACATTGATGACACAGAAGTCAAAGAGGTTACTTATATTGATGAGAGAACCATAGAGATAATAACTCCAGCAGGAGAAGTGGGAACTAAGGATATAAAAATTGAAAACACTGATGGAGGCTCAGCTACTCTTAAAAATGGAATAACATATATTCTACCTGTTCCAGAGAGTCCTTCTGGGTTTACAGCAACTCCTGGACATGAAAGGTCAATAGTGCTTAAATGGGATGAAACTCCAGGGGCTGAGAGATATAAAATATTCGGGAAAAAAAGGTCAAAGGATGAATACAAGTTTATAGGAGAGACTACAGATCTTGAATACTATCTAAAAGACCTTGAAGAAGATACAAGATATTATTTCAAACTATGGGCGCTAAATAAACATGGAGAATCATTAGGGTATGACTACGATAGTGCTACAACCTTGAAGTCCAAATACGATAAAGGTGATGACAAGTATGATCAAAATGAAACAACTGAAACTGTATTGAATTATTCAAATGGTGCAGCTACAATTGACCTTCCGAGCAAATACGATGGAAGTGAGTACACTATAGACCTTACAGATACAAAATATAGGTCGTATAATAAAGTACAGATAAACATACCTATATCGGCCATAAAATCTGGAAGAGGCGGAGTGTATGTACAAACTGAGGATATTATGCTGCGTGTGCCAATGTACAATTTGATGTTCTCAACTTATTTCAATACAAGTAAGAACGAAAGTGACTCAAATGTTATCATTACTCTAACAAAGCTTGACAATGCTGAGAAAAGCAGGCTAACTAAAGGTCTTACAAGAAAAGAAGAAGCAAAGTCTCAAGCTTATGGTGTTAGCTTTGTTCTCCAAAGAGGAAGAGATAGTGAGGCAATAAGCATAAAAGATGGTATAAGCTTAGTCATAAAAGTAGATAAAGAAGGCTTAGCAAAAGATAAGCTTTATATGGCAAGGTATGTTCCACAAGATAACAAGCTTCAAGAACATAATTCAGCAATAACTGAAGGATATAATTTACAAACATTAAGAGAGAATTATCAAATATTAGCTGAAGTTTCAGAAGATGGAAAGTTCATAGTTATCTACAAAAAATAGGGGTGTTTACATGAGAAAAAATTTAAATAGTATAAACAGACAGGGGACATTTGCTCTTTTTAGAGCATGTCCCTGCATTTTGACAGCTGTGTTAATCATATCAGTTGTTTTTTCACCATTAACAGTAGTTTATGGCGAAACATATAATGGAGCAATAAGCTATGATGGGGTACAGAACTACAAAGCGCTTTATAATAATGTAAACTTTACAGACATTAAAAAACACTGGGCAAAAGACTCTATATACAGGATGAGTGCATTATCTATTATAAGAGGAATGGGTCAAGATAAGTTTAGTCCAAACAACACACTTACAAGAGAAGAAGCATTAACGCTCATAGTTCGTTTATTAGGACATGAATCAGATGCACAGTTAGCAGGAGAGCAAGCCATAGATAAAAGCGATACAGCAGGATACAAGATACTGACAGCTTCAGATTACTGGGGTAATGGGTATATACAAACTGCAATAAACAGGAATATACTAACTCAAGAAGAAGTTAACTACATAGAAAAATTAGCAGAGAGTGAAAAGAATAATGCAGACCTACAGTTAGAAAAAAGCATGACTTCATACGAAGATAATGAAAATCTAACTGCGGCACAGCTTAGGAACGTTAAGAATCAGCTTAAGCAAAAAATAGAAAGAAACTATACATGGAAAAAGCCTGCAAAAAGAGAAGAAGTAGCGGTATGGGTATCAAGAGCAATAGGGCTACAACCAATTAATGGACAGGCACAGCAAATGCTTTATAATCTTAATGACTGGAGACAGATAAAAACAGAGAACCTTCCATTAATAGAAGCAGTTTTACAAAAAGGAATTATGCAGGGCAATGATAAAGGTGACTTCAAGCCATCATCATCCCTAACTAGAGCAGAAATGGCAAAGATCTTAGATAATATTCATAGTGAGTTATTAAATGACCAAGGATACATTATCAATACAGGAATAGTAGAAAGAATAGATTCCTTAACCGAATCAAAAGATGGAACAACAAATAAAAAGAAGTTTTTTTTAGTAAAAAATGATGACAGTACATCTACTGTTATACAGGTTCAGGAATCAGATAGCAATACAGGTGACAAAGGGTTTATTGCATATAAAAATGAAAAGCTGACGCTGCCACCAGATATAAATGAATATGATTATATTAAGTATTATGTAACTCCAGGAGAAAAAGTTGTATTTGTTGAAGGACTTATGAATAAAACTTCTACAGTTGAAGGCTTTATAGAAGATATAATTATAGACAATAACGAAGTAAAAATAAAAGACTACCATGATAAGCTGTATAGTTTTAAAATAGCTGAGGGAGTAAATGTAAGTGTTAATGGGGAATGGGCACAACTTGAAGACTTACTTTATGGACAAGAGGTAACATTAAAAGTAAACAATGGAAATGTTGTAGATATAAGTGGATATATAGATACAGGCGAAGAAGGATATATTCATCCAGGTGAAAGAATCTATATAGGTAAGGTATTGTATATGGATAAGACAAATGGAAAAGTGACACTTTTAGACGATATGAAGCAAGATGAATTTGTCATAGATTCATTTACACCAGTTATGAAGGATGATACAAACGTTGGCATAAATGGCATAAAAGAAGGAGACATACTGAGATTAGAATTTGATCAATATGAAGGAAATTTGCCAATAAAAGCATATATTGCACAGCCAGATAGGCAGATAGCGAATTTATATAAAGGAACCATAGGACAATACAATCCAAACAGAAATGAGATCATATTGCAGAACGTCTCAACATATAATCATACGAAGTGGCAATCTAATACTCAGGATTTAAAGCTTTCTTTAGGATATGATTCTAATATCTATATAAATGGAAGAAAGATAAGCAAGGAGTTATTGCAGAGTTATTTAGGCAGGGAAGCATATATAGCCACTGCTGATAGCTTTGGTAAGGAACAGGCGCTGAAGGTAGTATTTAAAAGTGGATATGAGAAAAAATACTATAACTCTATACAAGACATAGCTTTCGGAGATAAAAAGCTTAAAGTAGATTATAATGAGATGTATTTTGATGATAGTACCATAATAATTAAAGATGGAAAGCTAATACATCCATATAATCTAAAAGAAGATGATGATGTGTTTGTAGTGTCACACGGCACAGGAAACTATACAGCATCACTGATATCTGTAGAAGGAATAACAGATATGGGACTTGTGGTGTATAGAGGAAGAATAGACGAAATATCTCAGTATGGCTTTGAACTTGACAACTACGATATAATAGAAGGAACAGATATAGATTATTCTTCAAGACAAGCAGATTTCAACATAAGCGAAGACACATGGATAATTGATACAAGAGATGGTGATATAGAAGAAGTCTCAGTAGAAAAGTTTACAAACAGCAGATTCCTTAAAGATAAGGACAGGAGTAACTACTATGACGATTATGCCTATGTTATAGAATACAACGACATGGTTTTAGCTATAGATATCATAGATAGAAAAACTAAAGGACAAGTGATATCGGCCAGCGGCATAAAGACAATAGATAGAGCTAACGACTTCATAACACTTAAGGAAGTAAAAGACTGGAGTGAATTTAGAGACAAGTGGAATGTAAATAGCGCAGAGATAAACCTAGATGTTACAGAAGCATTATTTATAAAAAATGGACGAGCAGTAAGTATAAATGAGATATCGGAGAAAGACAGCTTGTATGTAATAAGAAGAAATGATGTAGGCTATATAGTTATTTGTAGATAAAAAAGGAGTGATAAGGTGAAAAGAGTGACAGCAGTTTTAATAGCGGCAGTAATGATATTTACATCGCTACCTAATTATGCACAAATCAATAACGCAGGCTTTGAAGGTGGAATACACAAAAACGAAAGAGACTATAAAAAGATTAAACAGTATAAAGAGGTTATATTTTTAACAGGAAAGCCAATAGCCTTAGAGGGAACTGTAGAAATAAAGATATACGACAAGAAATTAAATTATGAATATGATCTTTCTAGTAAAGATAAGAAGGTTACATTGAATAGAGATATAGATTTAGAAAGAATAATAGATAATAATACAAAGCATAGACAGATAGTAGAAGTAAACAATATAATTAAATGTAAAGAAACTATTAAAGTTGAGGATGAGGCTGGGAAAATGACTTATACATTAGTAGATTATCAGCTTCACAACTCGACTATTGATGATAATCAGCCAGTTGTCAACTATTATCAAGGGAGCTGGGGTGGAACAAAAACATATGAGATAAATAAAAAGGAAGGAAAAGTGGTAGTAGATATAACTGGAAACATATATGGTTATGACCATTATTGGGGGGCTACAGAAACTCAAAAGATACACAAAGATATAACTTATACATTTGAACCTGAAGAGGGAGAAGACATAGAATGGTATGGTTATGCTGATGTTGATGCTTCGTTTAACAGGACGAAGAGAATGGAATATCTAGATAATCTTGCTTATCAGTCAAGCTTTGATGGAGGGTATACACTAACCGAGCAGGACGAAACAGTTATGAAGTACTCTTATAACCTGCCTTATTTCGATAAAGATGGAGTGTCTAAGAAAAGAAAAAATTCAGGACAAGGTGTAGAAAGATTTGACACATTACCTACTCAAAAGAGATTATTCATACCAAAGTATGAAGATATAAAAGGTAACTGGGCTGAATGGGATATTAAGAGACTAGGTGGACTTCAAGTTATAGATGGAACAAAAAAATACTTTGGACCTAACCTTAACATGAAAAGGTCAGATTTTGCTAAGTGGATTGTATTAGCTATGGACTTAGCAGAAGAAGAGCAGCAGCAGAAAAGAAGGTCATATACAAAACCAGAAGCAACGCCTGCTCTATTTAATGATATAACCAGCGAATACCCAGACTACAAATATATCAAGGCTATAAAGGAAAAAGAAATTATGAACGGTGTAGGAGATAATAAGTTTTTGCCTGAAGGAACTCTTACAAGAGCAGAAGCCATAACCATAGTGATAAGGTCATTGGGATTAGAAAGACTGGCTCCAAACCCTCCATTTACAACAAGGTTTGTTGATGATAGAAAAATACCACAATGGGCTAAAAAGTCAATATATGTTGCTGATCAGCTTGGAATAGCAAAGGGTTCGCCAGAAGGCTACATACATCCTAACGAAAACATGACAAAAGCAGAAGCAGCAGCATTTATAAACAGATTTATAACCTATCTTCAAGAGGACTTGAAGATGGATTATAGGGAAAATATATTAAATTATTAACATCAAAAGCATCTCTATATAGAGATGCTTTTGCAATATATTTTTCTTGATATTGTAATAATATTGAAATATTATCCACAACTTCCAGTGATATAATAATATTGAGGAGGTTGATTACTTTGAAAAAAAGGAAATGTATAATTGCAGCTATTGTACTTGGGCTACTGATTAGCTATACAGTATCTTTTGCAGACATAGACTCAAAACTAAAGGGTCATTGGGCTGAAAACATAATCGATAAGGATTTTGTAAACACACACTTCTCATATTTAAATAGCAATGATGGAGCACTATTTGATCCAAATGCCTATATCACGAAAGATGATTTCCTGAGTTCACTTAACAGCGTTATGACTAAACATAACAAGGAAGCATTAGCAGTGGAAACAGAAGGAAGTACATCAAATAGTTTACTAACGAGAAAGGAAGCAGTAATACTAATAGTAAAAGCAATAGAAATTACAAGAGATGTACAATTATCTGAAGCTGATGACATTGTTTTTAATGATTTAGAAAAATTAAACGACGAAGAAAAACTATGTATATTAAAAGCTAACAAGCTAAAAATAGTAAATGGCTACAAAGACAATACCTTCAGACCAGAAGACAATGTGTTACAAATACAAGCCATACTATTTCTTCAAAGATTAAAAGGAGAATTGGATATGAAAACTATTGCGATACCATTTAAGGCTATAGACAGTAAAAGTTCACATAATGTGAAAGAAGAATCAGTTAATGTTGTAGAACAGGAGGGTAAAGTTAAAGTAACAGTAACAAAGCAGTTTAATACATCAGGATATAGCATGTATGTTGATAGAATAGAAAAAATAAGTGATGGTACGTTCAAGATTTACTTAAATATAAAAAGACCTGACCCTAAAGTAATAGTTTTGCAGGTTATAAGCTATAAAAGTGTGACAGTAGAAATAGATAAAGCTGAATTAGGAGAAGGAGCTTATAAGTTTGAAGCTGTTGATAGAGGAATGGGTGATATAAAGTTAAAGTCAGTAAAATAGAACGCTAGTGCAAAATCAATATTAATAACTTTAATCAATAACTAATAAAAAATCCAAGAGATCCTTGGATTTTTTTTATTGGTTATTACAATTTTGTAACAAAAGGATGAATTTTGTCTACTAAAAATTTGGTTACAAGGAAGGTATTTACAATGAGGACATGGAATATAAATATATTATGTCATTTAGTCCAATATTTTCTAAAAAAGGGAGGTGTATTCATTTTGTTGAGGACTAATTGACAATATTATTTGAGGAGGGAATATTATTGAAGGCTAAGAAGGTAATGTCCTTATTACTAGTTCTGGTTTTGGTATTTAGCACATTTGCAACTGTTGTTGCGGCTCCTGATAGAAATATAAGAAATGCTCATAAAGCACAGCTTGCCGGAGACCAAAAAGGTATTTCTATATCAGATGATCCAAGAGCTGCAGAGCTCAAGGATAGTGATAAAGTAAGAATTATAGTTGAACTTGATGATGCTCCTTTAATCGAATATGCTACGGCTCGGGGTTTAAAAGTTAATGAGCTTAATCAGAGTACAGCAAGTAATATTACTAATGACATTATAAGCGTACAGACTGCGGTAAGAAATGATATCGAATCTAAAAGCATAAATATTAAAGTACATAATAATTTTATTAACGTAATAAACGGATTTAGTGCTACTACTACACTAGCAGAAGCAAGAATGATAGAAAAAATGCCTAAAGTACAAAGAGTAGTAATAGCCAACGAATATAACAGACCTAAGCCTGAGATGAATTCTAGCAAAGATATCATCAAAGCAGTGCAAGCTTGGGGACTAGGCTATAATGGAGAAGGTATGGTTGTATCGATTATAGATACAGGTATTGATCCAGATCATAAAGATATGATACTAACAAACTCAGAAAAAGCTGAGCTAAGTAAAGATGAGGTTAATGATTTAAAAGCGTCTGAAGAGCTACCAGGAGAGTGGTATACTGAAAAAGTACCATATGGTTATAACTATATGGATAACAATGAAGAAATACTAGACTTAGGACCTGATGCATCTATGCATGGTATGCACGTTGCAGGAACTGTAGGTGCAAATGGAGACGAGGAAAACGGTGGAATAAAGGGTGTTGCTCCAGAGGTACAATTATTAGCTATGAAAGTTTTTGGAAATAACCCTGCTATGCCATCAACTTTTGGTGATGTAATTATAAGAGCTATCGATGACTCAGTAAAGCTTGGTGCAGATGTAATAAACATGAGCCTAGGTTCTACAGCGAGCTTTGTAATGCCAAACGATCCTGAGCAAATGGCAGTAACAAGAGCTGTGCAAAATGGAGTATTTTGCGCAATATCTGCAGGCAATTCAAATCATATAGGTGATGGATATAGTGAGCCATACGCTAAGAATCCAGATATAGGAGTAGTGGGTGCACCTGGCCTTACTTCTGAATCTATGCAGGTAGCTTCAATAGAAAATACTCACTTATTTCTAAATAGCATGAAAGTATTTATAGATGATGAAGAGGTCAATGATATTGCTTACCATAATCCTAGTCCAGTAGATCCTGCTATATATTTTAACGGACAAAAACAAGAAGTAGTATATGTAGGCACTGGTGAGCCTCAATATTATGAAGGTAAGGATGTAGAAGGAAAAGTTGTGCTTGCAGTTAGGACAGGTAGCTTCTTCTATACAAATATTCAGCATGAAGCAGAGAAACATAAGGTTGCCGGAGTTATAGTAAGAGGAGCAGAGGCACATGGTGATTATGTTAATATGGCATTAGATGCACCTGAGTTCCCTATGATTTCATTGTCAATTCCAGACGGAAATGAATTAGAAAAGCAAGCAAATTCAGGCAAAAAGATAGAAGTTATCTTTACCGATAAGAAAATATCAGTTCCTAGTTCAACAGCGGGTGATATGTCAGACTTTACGTCATGGGGTGTTACTCCAAATTTAGACTTCAAACCAGAAATAACTGCCCCAGGAGGACAGATTTATTCGACTGCAAACGATGATAAATACCAAGTAATGAGCGGTACATCTATGGCAGCCCCACATGTTGCTGGTGGCGCAGCATTAGTTTTACAGAGAGTAAAAGAAGAATGGCCAGATTTAACTGGTATAGACAAAATAGAGATGGCTAAGAATTTAATGATGAGCACTGCTAAGCCTAATATGATGTATGACAATTACTCTTCTCCTAGAAGACAGGGTGCTGGTGTAATGGATTTACAAGCTGCACTTACTACATCTGTATATATTACAGACGAGGATACGGGCTTAAGTAAAGTAAATTTACAAGAAGTTGATGATGACATACAGTTTACCTTATCTGTAACAAACTTTGGTGACGAGACTGTTTCTTACGCAGTATATGGTTCTGTGCTCACAAACGTTGTTTTAGAAGATTATGGTGTAAATTATATTTTTTCTCTAGCCTCTATGGATATACTTGACGCTGAAACAGAAGATTCTTTACCTGTATGGATATCGGCTGATGAAACAGTTTTCGATGATGTTTACGGAGTGCTTGAAGTAGGAGCAGGTGATACGGTAGATTTTGATGTAGAAATAGATTTAAGTAATAGTGCAGTAACACTTGATGGAGAAGAACTATTAGACATTGAAGAGGTATTTCCAAATGGTACTTTTATAGAAGGGTTTATACAATTAATTGATGTCAATCAAGATACAGAAGACAGAAAGCCTGCATTAAGTATTCCATATCTAGGATTCTATGGGGATTGGGACGAAGCACCTATTATAGATGATTCAGTATATGATGAAAATGGATTACCTTTCTATGGAACAACTGGACTACTTGATTCAGATATACTTGAATATCTAGGAGAGACACCTGATGGACTTGATGCCGATAAGATAGGTTTCTCACCAAATGGTGATGGAAAAGCTGATAAAATAGTGCCAATACTTTCTTTCCTAAGAAATGCTAAGGAGCTAGATGTAAACATTTTAGATAGCGACAATAATAAAGTCAGAGATTTAGCTATACAAGAAAATATAATTAAAGACTACCTTGATGGAGGAGCAGAGTTAGGATATAAAATTGATGCTTTATGGGAATGGGATGGAAAGATTAACAACACAATAGCTGCAGATGGTGACTACTATTATCAGATTAGGGCTAAGATAGACTATCCAGGTGCTGAATGGCAGACACTAGAATTCCCTGTTAGAATAGATACTATTGGACCAACTGTTAAAGCTGAAGCAAAATATGATGAAGAAGCAAAGACTATCACGTTTGAAGCAAATGATGGAGCTTATCCAATATTGAAATATCAATTAATTGAAGATGAAGAGGTCATAGCAGAATCTAGTAATGGTATTTTTGATGTTTCGGAAATGAAGTATAAACATGAGGTTATAGTAAGAGCATATGACTGCGGCTGGAATACAGTTGATTCTCAATTAATATCATTTGGTGAAGGTGAAGAACCTACTGATCCAACTGATCCTGTAGATCCAACTGATCCTGAAGAATACCTTGAACCTACTGGACCTGCAGAAGGAGATGAAACAATACCTACTGTAATGGTGGAAGCACCAGAATTCTTTGCAACATATGATATATCAAAAATAGAGTTCAGCGGATATGTGGATGATGATTCAAGCATTGACAGCTTTAAAATAGATGGAAAAGATGTTGAGCTTACATTTAACAAATTTACTGGTAATTGGGAGTTCTCAACAGAGCTAAATCTTAAAGATGGGATGCATCAAATTAGAATAGAAGCTGTAGATTCAGCTAAAAATGCTATTGATTTTCTGCATAAGATATTTGTAGATACTACTAAACCTACAATCAAGATGACTGATTCGATACCTTCAAGCACAACTTCAAGTTCAGTTAAGATAAGTGCAGATGTGACAGATAATTTACCTGATTTAAAGGTAAGAGTAAACGGCAACATGCTAGCCAACATAGCTCCGGACTGGTCGTATTTCAGCACGTTACCACCTGCTAAGTATTCTATTGATGATTATGAAGTATCTTTAAAGATGGGCGAAAATAAAATAGTAATACAAGCTGAAGATTCAGTGGGAAATGAGGTAGTTAAAGAAATATCCATTACTAGAAAGAAATCAAGCAGCGGAGGAGGTTCATCAAGCGGTGGATCTAGCTCCAGCAAAAAGGATGATTCACTAATAAAAGCAACAATACCAACGGCTGGAGGTACAATAGAAGACGAAGAAGGTAATATTGAGCTTGTATTCGAAAAAGGAACATTTGATAAAAAAGCTGAAGTTGAAGTAGAAGTATTAGATGATGAAGATGTAGAAGAACCAAAAGCATCACATAATATAAAAAGAGTAGCAGATGTTTATGAGTTCACATCAAGTATAGATAAATTTAATAAACCAGTTAAAGTAAAAATGAAATACAATAAATCTAAACTTGATGGTATAGACGAAGAATTGCTTGGAGTTTATACATTAAACGAAAAGACAGATACATGGGAATATGTAGGCGGAAAAGTAGATAAGAAAAACAGAGTAGTAGAAGTAGAATTGAACCATTTCAGTAAGTATACAATAATGGCATCAACAAGAACATTTGCGGACATAGCAAATCACTGGGCAAAACATAATATAGAAGTTATGGCAGCAAGAAAGATAGTAGATGGAATGGATGGAGTAAACTATGTGCCACAAGGAACAATGACAAAAGCTCAATTTGTAAAGACATTAGTTAGTCTTCTAGGACTACAACAAGAAGAACACACAGGAGTATTTACAGACATAGCAGGTAGATGGTACACAGGATATGTAGAAGCAGCACTAAAAGCAGGAATAATAACAGCAACAGAAAATACATTTAGCCCAGATGCAGCAATAACAAGAGAAGAAATGGCAGTAATGATAGCAAATACAATAAAATATGTAGATGAAACAAAAGCAACAACAGTAGAGCTAACATTTGAAGACAAAGATCAAATAACAGAATCAGCAAAAGAAGCAGTAGCAATAGCATTTAACAATGGAATAATCAACGGAAGAACAGAAACGACCTTTGTACCACAAGGAACAGCAACAAGAGCAGAAGCAGCAACAATGATTTACAGGCTGCTGCAGACGTTAGACAGAATATAATATACAAAACAAAGACTCTTGGTGAGATATCTCGCCAAGAGTCTTTGTTTTGCATTGGTATTAATAATATCTATTACAAAACACAAATATATAGAATATTACAATGAGTTAAATGGTTCATATTACTTGTATTAAGAAATAATACCAAATACAATTACATAGGGTACATACTCAAAAACACATTTTAAGTAAGGACATAAAGGAGGTAAAAGAATGAGTTTTTTTGTCAAAAAAACTAAAGAGAGCATTGCAGTTTTTGTTTTATTGCTTTTATTGTTCAATTCATTTGCTGTATTTGCAACAACAGACAATGTGATGAACATAGGCAATGACGGGGAATCACTAGCTAGAGAAGAACTAGCAAATGATTCATTAGAAAAAATTGACCCAGAAGTAATAGAAAGCTTTTCAGATGACAGTTATGTAGATGTCATAGTTTATCTGGAACAGCAGGTAGACACAGAAAAGGTTGCTATGACAACCACAAAGAATAAGCTAACTGGATATCAAATGCAGATAGAGGCTAGAAAAGCTGTAGTAGATGTTTTAAGAGACACAGCAGAAGATACCCAGCAGAATCTTCTCAAGTATTTAGAGCAAGAAAAGCTAAATAATACTGTAGAAGATTTTAAACCATATTACATAATAAACGCCATATACGTAAAGGCAAAAGAAGAAGTTATAAAGAATATTGCTAAAATGGAAGAAGTAAAAGACATAAGAATTAATCAAAAAATAGAAATAAGTACACTTGGAACTCCAACTCCAAATGCCATCTCTTATGATGATAGTAACAAAACGGAGTGGAACATAGAAAAAATAAATGCCGATCGTGTATGGAATGAACTAGGAATAGATGGCTCAGGAATAGTAGTAGGAGTAATAGACACAGGAGTCCATTGGGAGCATGAGGCATTAAAAAACAAGTGGAGAGGATATAATCCAAATCAGCCAGAAAGGTCAAACCCTATAGGCAACTGGTTTGACGCAGTTGCTGGTAAAAGTATGCCTTATGATGAAGCAGGGAATCCTCATGGAACTCATGTTACAGGCACTATACTTGGACAAGACGCTAATGGCGAAAATAAAATAGGTGTTGCTCCAGGAGCAAAGTGGATAGCTGCAAGAGCATTTGTAAAAGATGTTGGATATCAAAATTGGATATTATCTGCAGGTGAATGGATGCTGGCTCCTAATGGTGATCCATCCTTAGCACCAGATATAATCAACAACTCTTGGGGAGGAGCCTTTGGTGATGACGAGTGGTATAGAGATATGGTTAAGAACTGGCGTGCGGCTGGAATATTACCTGTATTCGCAGCAGGAAATGCTGAACGTGTTGCACAAGAAGGATCTATCACTGTTCCTGCAAGTTATCCAGAAAGCTTCGCAGTAGCAGCTGTAAGCGCTACAAACAGGCTAGCAGCTTTTTCAAAGCGAGGACCTAGTTCTTATGGTGAAGAAATTAAACCAGAAATATCAGCGCCAGGAGTAAATATTAGATCTTCAATACCTGGAGGCTATGCAGGCGGGTGGAATGGTACATCTATGGCGGCTCCACATGTGACAGGAACAGTTGCATTACTATTATCAGCTAATAGCTCATTAACAGTAGAAGAACTAGAAGATATTTTGATTGATACTGCAACCCCATTAACTGATAGAAAATATAAGGAAACGCCAAACTGTGGTTATGGCTATGGACTTGTTGACGCCTATGCAGCAGTATCTTCAATAACAGAAGGAAAGGGCCGGGGAACTATACAAGGAAAAATACTAGCTAATTCAACTGATAAAGAAAATCCTACAATAACCCACGAGCCTATTAAAAAAGCTTTTGAAGGTCTGGAAACTCTAATAGAAGCTAATATTCAAGATGATGTATCTGTTATAAATGTAGAGCTTATGATAAAAAGTGAAGATAGCTTAGAGTGGGTAGCTATACCTATGGAAAAGAAGTCTGGAGGATATAAAAATGGAACGTACAGTGCAACGATTCCAATAGAGTACGTAAAACAATCAGGGTTTGAATATAAAATTAGTGCAGTAGATTACGCTAATAATGTATCAGAAACAGAAGAATATCCTGTGAATATAGTATTTGGTATAGTACCAGGAGAATATGAAACAGACTTTTCTGAGTTTCCGCTTGGCTGGAAGCTTGAAGGGGACTGGGAATGGGGAGACTCATTTACAAATCCTATAGCTCATAGTAAGACTAAGCTTTTAGGAACTAAGTTAGCAGAAAATTACTCTAGTGATACAGTAAGTATTCTAAAGACACCACCTATTGACTTAAGAAATAGTGACCTTAAGCATGCTATACTTAGATTTTATCATTGGTTCCAGATAGAAACCTATGATGATATAGGTAGAATACTTATTACAAATGATAACGGACAAACGTGGAAACAAGCAAAAATAAACTATACTGGTTTCAATAAAATGTATTGGGATGAACTGGCAATAGACCTAAGTGAATATATTGGATCAGAAAATCCAGTGCTTGTGGCATTCCAGCTTACTACTGATAAATCATCTGAATACCTTGGGTGGTATATAGACGATGTTAGGCTTATATCAGAAGATACGCAAGCTCCAAGGAAAATAGAAGGACTTACATCAGAGATATATCCCGCAGGAGTAGTTTTAGGGTGGGATAAACCTATAGACGGAGATATAGCAGCCTACAAGATTTATCGTACCACAAATGAAGATAATGAGCTTGAATTAATAGGAGAGTCTTCTTCTACACATTATATTGATAATGATACTCAAGAAGGGCAAACATATTATTATCAAATAACTGCATATGATTTAGCAGGTAATGAAGGGGACAAATCAGACATAAGTATTATGGAAGTTGATTCATTACCTGAGGTGTTATATTATTCTAACTTTGAAGAAAATGATGGTGGATTTACTTCAGGCGGAGATAATTCAACTTGGGAGTGGGGGAGTCCTATTAGTGGCCCAGCTGGAAAAGGTGAGGATCCAAGTAGAGATTCAACCACCAATGGTGAAGCATTTACTGGTACCAATGTATGGGCTACAAATCTATCAGGCATTTATTTAGATGATAGCAATTCATGGATTGAAAGCCCAGAGATAATTATACCTGATACAGGAGCAGCAAACTTAAGCTTCTATCATTGGTATGATACAGACTACTCAGACAAATGTAAAATAACAGTTTCACAACAAGTATATGGTGAATGGTCAGAATGGAACGACCTAGGTGTAAGCTATTATAATATTGGCTGGGGATGGAAGCCCGAAAGTATAGACTTATCAGAATATCAAGGTGACACAATTAAGCTAAGATTTAACCTTACATCAAACGATTATATTAGCTATGGTGGATGGTATATAGACGATGTAGTAATAAGTGTTAATTCTGAAAATGGTGACATTTCAGCAATAGGTGACAGCTTAGTATCAGAAGGATTAGATTCAGTTACTGATGATGTATATGGAACTAATGAAACTAAAACAAATATATATAAATACAATATAGAAGAATCTCGTTATAACAGCTTAGCTAGCTTAAGCAGTATAGAAAACACTTATGTCACAGGACTATCCGAGGAGCAACTAGAAGAAGGTGCAGTGGAAAACAAGGCTGGAATACCAGTAGATGCTTCAATAACAGTATTAGAGACAGGAGTAAGTGTTAGAGCAAGCTTAATAGATGGAAGCTATACATTGAAGTATCCTATAGATGGAGCTTCTGAGGATTTGACTTTGCGAGTAGAAGCATATGGATATTATCCGCAAGAATTGCAAATTCATTTAGAAGATGAACAAATCCTAATTCAAGACTTTTACCTAGAACCTATACCAAAGGGATCAATAAAAGGTAAGATTATAAGCAAGGCAACTGGCAGCCCTGTTGAAGGAGCTACAATTAGGATAAAAGAAGATTCTCGAGTTCAACCTGTAAGTTCTGATATCAATGGAAATTTCGTGATTGAAGATATAAACGAAGGAGAATATACAATAAGAGTAATTGCAAATGATTATTGTACTGAAGAGATAAAGGTTAGTGTATCTGAAGACACTACTCAGACATTAGGCATTACTCTAAAGAGATTTGCAAACTTCTTAGGCGAAATAGCTTACGATGACGGCTCTGCAGAAAGAGGAATAGTTGCACAGAATAAAAATAGTGGAGTAGCACTTAAAGTAACTCCAGCTGAAATAGGAAAACTTAATGGTGTTAATATTTACTTTTGGGACGAATCATGGCCTACTCCTGGTGGAGATCGAATAGGATTTGCTATATACGACATTAAAGAAAATGGAGAGTTAGGCGAACAAATAAATGGCCCTATAATGACAGATATAGAAAGAGGGAAATGGAACTATGTAGATTTGTCATCTATGAACTTTACGACTGATAAAGAATTCTTTATTGCAACAGTTCAGGATGCTGTAGGACTATACATGCCCGGTATTGGAGTGGATGATAATAGTATAAACGGCAGATCATTTATACATCACGAAGGAGTGCTTTATCCAATTGTTGAGCATACATCAAAAGATGGAACTTTAATGATGAGGCCAGTTATGAGCTATGTAATAGATACTCCTCAAATAACTAATCTGTCAGGATTATCATATACAGATAAAGACGTAATAGTTTTAGAGGGTACAATAAATAGAGACAGCTCAATTGTGTTCTATAATAATGGAGAAAAAATTAAAGAAGTAACAGTATTAGATAACAAATTCAGTTCAGAAATTGAATTAGCAGAAGGCGAAAATAAGATTACAGTAACTGGATTTAGAGAAGGCAAAGAAACAGAGCCAAGTGATCCTATAATAGTTGTAAAGGATACAGCTGCACCAATTATAGAACTTTTAGAACCAAAAAATAATCTAAAAACTGATCAAAAGCTAGTTCATATAATAGGTAATGTAAAAGACTATACACTAGATAAAGTAAAAATAAATGAAGAAATTATTAATATTGATGATGAAGGCGACTTTGATTATCAAATTGACTTAAATAATGGGAAAAATGTAATAACTGTATACGCTAGTGACCTTATGGGTAATGAAACAGTATTAACAAGAACAGTATATTTAGATCCAGATTTATCAAAAGGGTCAGGCAGTTCAAGCAGCAGTGCACATAAGAAAACTTTAGATAAGTATATAATTGAAGTAACAGTACCGATATCTGGTGATACAGTAAAAGATAAAAAAGGGAGCATTGAGTTTGTATTTGAAAAAGGAGCATTTGATAAAAGAGTTGAAGTTAAAGTAGAAGTATTAGATGATGAAGATATAGAAGAGCCAAAAACATCACATAATATAAAAAGAGTAGCAGATGTTTATGAGTTCACATCAAGTATAGATAAATTTAATAAACCAGTTAAAGTAAAAATGAAATACAATAAATCTAAACTTGATTGTATAGACGAAGAATTGCTTGGAGTTTATACATTAAACGAAAAGACAGATACATGGGAATATGTAGGCGGAAAAGTAGATAAGAAAAACAGAGTAGTAGAAGTAGAATTGAACCATTTCAGTAAGTATACAATAATGGCATCAACAAGAACATTTGCGGACATAGCAAATCACTGGGCAAAACATAATATAGAAGCTATGGCAGCAAGAAAGATAGTAGATGGAATGGATGGAGTAAACTATGTGCCACAAGGAACAATGACAAAAGCTCAATTTGTAAAGACATTAGCTAGTCTTCTAGGACTAGAACAAGAAGAACACACAGGAGTATTTACAGACATAGCAGGCAGATGGTACACAGGATATGTAGAAGCAGCACTAAAAGCAGGAATAATAACAGCAACAGAAAATACATTTAACCCAGATGCAGCAATAACAAGAGAAGAAATGGCAGTAATGATAGCAAATACAATAAAATATGTAGATGAAACAAAAGCAACAGCAGTAGAGCTAACATTTGAAGACAAAGATCAAATAGCAGAATCAGCAAAAGAAGCAGTAGCAATAGCATTTAACAATGGAATAATCAACGGAAGAACAGAAACGACCTTTATACCAAAAGGAACAGCAACAAGAGCAGAGGCAGCAACAATGATTTACAGGCTGCTGCAGACGCTAGACAAACTATAGTATACAAAAGAGAACTAAACGAAAACTCTTGGTAGAGATTCCCACCAAGAGTTTTTGCTTTTATAAAGGAAAACTATATAATTAATAGAAATATAATATAAATAGTCTTATAATAGATATAAATATGTTAAAACGAAAGGAGAAGATTGCATGAACATGAGAAAAAGCATAAAGAGATTAGCAATGTTGACGTTAGCTATAGCGATGTTAGTATCAATGCCAATTAACTTTGCACAAGCTGCAGATGAAGTTACAGATGAACAGCAAAAGCTTCAAAATGATTTAGATTATCTTGGTAAGATGTTACGGTTTATTGAGGCAACCTATTTACATGAAGTAACAGAGGATGAGCTTATAGAAGGGGCTATGAAGGGGTTATTCTTTAATCTAGATGACTACAGCAACTACTATACACCAGAAGAATATGCAGAGCTTAATGAAATAGTTACAGGAGATTTTGGAGGAATAGGAGTACATATAACAGATGAGGGTGGTTATGTAACTATAATAACGCCAATAGATGGAAGTCCAGGATTTAGTGCAGGATTAAAAGCTGGAGATAGAGTAGTATTCGTAGATGATATTAATGTAGTAGGCTACACAGCAAGCAAGGTATCGGAGCTTATGAGGGGAGAACCTGGGACTGAAGTAAAGCTTGGTGTTGTCAGAGAAGGTGTAAAAGGAGTTATATATTTTGATATAACTAGAGAAATAATAAAAATAAATCCAGTAGAATATGAGATATTAGATAACAACATAGGTTTTATTAAGATAAACGACTTTAATTCTCATACATTTGAAAATGTAATAAAAGCATTAAATGAACTTGATAGCAAAAAAGTAGATAAAATAATATTTGACATAAGAAATAACCCTGGAGGAAGTTTAAGAGAGGTTATAAATGTACTTAGACTTTTAGTTCCAGAAGGTCCCTTAGTGCATATAAACAATGCAGATGGAAGCACACAGACATACGAATCGTATAATACAGAAACAAAGTATGAGCTTGCGGTATTAGTAAACGAAGGAAGTGCAAGTGCATCAGAAATATTTGCAGGAGCAGTTCAGGACAAAAAAGCTGGAACTGTGATCGGAACTACAACCTATGGGAAAGGTACAGTGCAGACTATATTACCACTTACCAATGATGGAGGGATAAAGATCACAGTAGCAGAATACCTTACTCCAAACAAAAACGTTGTGAACAAGGTTGGGATTAAACCAGATATAGTAGTGGAAAATGCTTATATGGAATCTAAAGTTGATCTAAGCAAGATACCTGCACTAGAGAAGAAAAGAAAACCAACTCTAAATACTGTAGGGCTAGATGTACTGGGAGCAGAGCAAATGCTTCAGCTTTTAGGATATAGCATAAATGAACCAGATGGGATACTAGATCAAGTTACATTCAACACTATAAAAGAATTCCAAAAGGACAATGGACTATCAAGCTATGGTGTGCTAGATTTTACAACTCAAGATGCACTTACAAAAGCTATAACCAAATATGTACAGTCTCAATTAGTAGATAAACAATTAGAAAAAGCTATAGAAGTATTAAGCAAATAATGTTAAATGCATGCTGAGGGAGAAAACCCCTCAGTTTTTTACTTCAGAATTTACGTCAGACATGTATTTATCAAGTGTTTTTAGATTTATTAACATATTATATATGCTAAGATAAAATACTATAATTATTAAGATGATTTCGAAAAATTAACATATAGTCAATATATTAAAAAGAAGGAGGCTAGCATCTATGTCCACTAAGTACATCTTTATCACAGGCGGAGTTGTATCATCCCTAGGAAAAGGAATAACAGCTGCTTCACTAGGTCAAGTATTAAAAAGCAGGGGTCTTAGAGTTACAATACAAAAGTTTGATCCATATATAAATGTAGACCCTGGAACCATGAGTCCATATCAGCACGGAGAGGTTTTTGTAACAGATGATGGAGCAGAAACAGACCTTGATTTAGGTCACTATGAGAGATTTATAGACATAAATTTAAGCAAAAACAGCAATGTCACAACAGGAAAGATATATTGGTCAGTTCTAAATAAGGAGAGAAAAGGAGTATATCTTGGAGGTACAGTTCAGGTAATCCCGCATATAACCAATGAAATAAAGGAAAGAGTATTTAGAGTAGCTAAGGAAAAAGAAGTAGATGTAGTTATAACAGAAATAGGGGGAACAGTAGGAGACATAGAAAGTCTACCGTTCCTTGAGGCAATAAGGCAGATAAGATATGATGTGGGCAAAGAAAATGTTATGTATATACATGTGACACTAGTGCCATACTTGTCAAAGGCAGGAGAACTTAAAACTAAGCCTACACAGCATAGTGTAAAAGAGCTTAGAAGTATAGGTATTCGTCCAGATATTCTTGTATGTAGAACAGAGTACCCAATATCAAAGGAGCTAAAAGATAAGATAGCACTATTCTGTGACCTTGACCAGCGTCATGTAATTCAGAACCTAGATGCAGAAACATTATATGAAGTACCTTTACTCCTCGAAAAAGAAGGACTTTCTAATCTGGTTGTAGAATATTTAGACATCAAATGCGATGAACCAGATTTATCAGAATGGTCAAGTATGGTAGAAAAGGTCAAGGAACCAAAAGATAAAGTAAAGATAGCATTGGTAGGGAAATACGTAGAGCTAAAGGATGCATACCTATCAGTTGCTGAATCGTTAAGACACGCAGGTATTTCAAATGATGTAGATATAGAAATAGAGTGGATTCATTCAGAGAAGATTGATGAGAACTGCTGTGAACAAATATTAAAGGACGCTGATGGAATATTAGTACCTGGAGGCTTCGGAGACAGAGGGGTAGAAGGAAAGATATGCGCTATAAAATATGCTAGAGAGAATAAGATGCCTTTTTTAGGAATATGTCTAGGTATGCAGATGGCAGTAGTTGAGTTTGCGAGAAATGTAATGGGATTAAAGGGAGCACAGAGTTCAGAGCTTGACCCAGAAACACTGTATCCAGTCATTGATCTTATGCCAGAGCAGAGAGATATAGAGGATATGGGTGGAACAATGAGACTAGGCTTATATCCATGCAAGATACATGAAGATACTAAAGCTATGGAAGCATATAGTGATGAGCTTGTTTATGAAAGACATAGACATAGATATGAATTCAACAATGAATTCAGAGATAAGGCACTAGACCATGGACTTGTCATAAGTGGTATATCTCCTGATGAAAGATTAGTTGAGATAATAGAGATAAAAAATCATCCATGGTTTGTAGCTGCTCAATTTCATCCAGAGTTTAAATCGAGGCCTACAAGAAGTCATCCACTATTCAGAGAATTTATAAAAGCATCTAGAAATGTGACCGTAAAGCAACTGTAACATAACTGTAATGTTAAAGTACTAAGAAATAGTATATAATTACTAGTGTAGTACTGAGTATGTTAAAAACAAATCATTATTACAGTTTTATTACAAACATACTTGTCTAATTGACTGACAGCTATGTTAGTGCTATAATTAGGAATAGAATGCAGGATTCATCTCTGTTTCCTGATTCTACAATTATGAGTTAGACTGGTTCGGAAGAGGTTACAGTTTAACCTACATAGTTTAATCTCTTCAAAAAAAGAAAACATTAAAACACAAGGAGGTTTTTTAGAATGAAGAAAGTTTTATCATTAGTACTAGTACTAACAATGGTACTTGGTAGCTTTAGCTTCGCATTCGCAGCTGCACCAAGCGATGTAGCTGGCACAGAATACGAAGAAGCAGTTACTAGACTGGCTTCTCTAGGCGTACTAGAAGGATATCCAGATGGTACATTCAAGCCAGGAAATACAATAACAAGAGCAGAATTTGCTGCGGCAGTAGTAAAAATAAAAGGTTTAAAATCTGCTGCTGATGCATCAAAAGGTGCTACTAGCTTCGGTGATGTTCCGGCATCTCACTGGGCAACAGGCTATGTAAACATAGCTTCTAAAATGGGCTTTGTAAAAGGTATGGGAGACGGAACATTTGCTCCATCAGCTCCTATAACTTACGAACAAGCTGTAACATTAGTAGTTAGAGCTTTAGGTTATGAAGCAGCTGCTAATGCAAGAGGTGGATACCCTTATGGATATCTTGTAGTTGCAACTCAAGAAGGATTAACTGATGGAGTTAATGGCGTACAAGGTATACCTGCTCCAAGAGGATTAGTTGCTCAATTGTTAGATAACGCTCTAGAAATTCCAATGATGATTCAAGTTGGATATGGCGATCAAACTAAATGGGTAAAATCAGGAACAGAAGATACTAAAGAAATATTCTTATTAGATGACCTTGGATTTGAAAAGGTAGAAAAAGAAAGAGTAGTATCTATAGACAAAGATAAAAACACAATTAAGTTTGAAGAGTATGGTAAAGTAGACGTTGTAGATGGTTTTGATTTTGAAGAAGTTTACGGTGTTAGACTAAACGCTTGGCTTAACTCAGATGGCGAAGTAGTTATCTATACACTTAAAGACACTCCAAAGTTTGATGCTACTACAGGTGGAGAAAAAATCAAGCTTTTAGGAGAAAACAAAAAATACGAAGTAGCTAAAGGCGCTGATCTTGTATTAGATGGTGAAGAAGTAAAAGCTGAGAAATTCGTGGCTGACTATGCTAAAATAGTTCTTAATAGTGATGACGAAATAGTATGGGCTTATGGATTCAACTGGGATGATACATTTGCAGCTAAAGAAGTTAAAGATGAAGTAGTGTATAGCTATGATGAAGACGACTTAGATTTAGAAGATTATACAATAGTTAAAGATGGAAAAACTCTATTAGCAGATGATATTGAAGAAGGCGACATTTTATTCTTCAATAAAGGTGAAGAGTATGCTGTAGTTTATAACGATAGCAAAACTGGAGAACTTGAAAGAGTTTATGACGAGTCATTTAAATTTGATGGCGACACTTATGAAAACTCAAATGCTAACTATGAAGTAAAATATGTTGATGGTGATGTAGTAGGAAAAGTTGATAAAGATATTTTATCAGGTATGAAGGACGAAGGAGATGTAACAATATTCTTTGACTTCGCTGGAGAGGCTGTTTTCGTAATGGGAGACAGAGGAGAAGCTAATACTAACTACTACTATGGTGTTGTTACAGCGGACTCAGAGTATTTTAAAGACAGAAATGTTGAATCGTATACATTTGACGTACTAAATGAAGAAGGAAAAGTAGTTAAATATGATGTTGCACAAGATGATATTGAAGATACAGACTTCTTTAAAGATGGTTTATCTGTATGGAAATCAGACATTGACAAAGATGCAGTTGTAAAAGTTACAGTTGATGAAGATGGCGATCTTACAGAAATTGAATTATTAACAGGTAAAAACGTAACTGATGTTAAAATAGATGCAGCTTATGCAGGTGGCTATAAGCTACAAGATGATGCTGTAGTATTCATAGCTGAAGGTGAAACTGCAGTTAAAGACTATGATGTTATTAAATGGTCAGAAGCTGAAGACAAATTCACTAAAGTTGAAACTGGTATAGTATATGCTGGTAGCAAAGCTAGAGTAGAGGCTATATTCGTAACTAAAACTGATGCTGATACTGAAGACCATATGGGTCTAGTAACAGATGTAAGAAAAGTTAAAACATCTAAAGATGTTTGGGATATAACTATCGAAATAGCTGGCGAAGAAAAATCATTCTTAACAGATGGAACTCTTAAAGCAAGTGATATTACTGGAATATCAAATATGGATGATCTTGAAGACAAATTTGTTGTAATCACAGTAACAGATACTGAAAAAATAAAAGCAATTGATGCACAACTAAACAAATTAACAGGATTAAAAATTGATGATATCAGTACAACAAATGATTCAATAACAGTTGGAAAATCAGTTTATTATTTAACTGATAATGCAGTAGTTTATGACACTGACCTTAGTGACATTGATTTAAGAGATTTAGATGAAAAAGATACTATAACAATCTACTTCTTAGATGATGAAACTACTGAGTTTGTAAGCTACGTTCAAAGAACAGCACTTGTTGACGAAGATGATAGTGATGATGAAGATGAAGGTAAATTGACTGGTACTGTTAGCTTTGTAACAACTGCAAGAGGAAATGTATGGGTTACAATCGATGATGTTAACTACCTATATAATGGGGCCGAGTCAGAAGTGAAGCCTTTAGAAGGAAAAGAAGTAACATTTGAATTTGTTACAATCGATGGTGACAAAGTAATAAAATCGATAGTAGAAAAGAAATAAGCATAGCAATGAACGAAAAAAGAAGGGTATATCCCTTCTTTTTTTATTTAATGTATAGTTGATAATAATTCTTTAATATATGAAGTAAATCCTTCTATTATGGAGTCAAATATATTTAGGAGTATATTTAAATGCAACCGAACTATTACTATATATTAATAACTAGCTACTATTATTGACACCAGTGTATTTGTAGTATATTCTAATAATATATTGACTCACTAGTCAGAAATTAGAAGGAGGGTTTACTATGAAGAAAATAATATCTATAGTAATGATTTTAACGCTTGTTTTTTCAGCCTTTACATCAGTATATGCCGACTCAAGTATCGACACTAAGCAGGAAAAAGGTAGTATAGAAATGAATAAACAATTAATTAAGTTAAGCTTAACAGATGCAATTGAATATGCTTTAAATAACAATACAGATATAAAGATACAGGATTTAAATATTGAAAAACAGAAAGTATCCTATGATGAAGATATGAAGAGCGTTAGAACGTCTAAAAGAGTAAAAGAGGTTCTAGGAAATTATTCTGCACCTATAGAGCAGGTAGTTGCAGAAAGTCTCATCGAATTAGGTGTAGTTAAACGTTCTGCCAAGCTATCATTACAAATAGCAAATTGGAATAAGGAAATAAAGACTAATGAGATTAAATATAATGTAGAAAAAGGATATTTTGATCTTTTACAGGCACAAAAAGAATTGGATATTGCAAAAGAAGGATTAGAATTAGCAAAGAAACAGTATGATCAAAGCAAACTTATGTATGACTTAGGAACTATTTCTCAACAACAGCTTGTAGCTATAGAGCTTGGTGTATCACAAGCACAGACAGGCGTTAATGGAGCAAACATGGCATATGAATTTCAAAAGATGAATTTTAATCAAGTATTAGGATTGTCTCTTGATCAGGACATAATATTAACTGATAGCATAGAGTATAAGGAACATAAAGATATAGACTTAGATAGTTCAATTGAAGAAGCATTAGAGAATAATGTATCTTTAGACGTAGCTGAAGAAAGTTATGAACTATCAGAGCTTACACTTGATGCAATAAAAACAGGATATTTAGAAAATACATACAAATATAGAGAACAAGCAGTAGTAGTTGAAAGGGCAGCAAAAAGTCTTGAATCAGCTAAAACAGGCATTGAAATGGCAGTTCGTTCAGCATATCTTAACCTTATGACATCAGAAAAACAGATTGCAACATACGAAAAGGCAGTAGAAAAAGCACAAAAAGCTTTAGAGCTTGCTCAGGTGAGCTTTGAACTAGGCCAAAATACTGCAAATGATGTAACACAAGCAAGGATAGAGCTTATGGATGCTAAAAAGAACCTTTCAAAACAAATACATGCATACAACATGGCATTACTTGACTTTAAATATAGCACAGGCCTAGGAAAAACTCTTATAGGCTAATAGAGCTATAATAATATCCGCTAGTAGAGAACAAATCTACTAGCTTTTTTATGTCCAAAATTATTTGATTAATACTCTAGTCCCCTTGTCCTATTTTTCATATACTTTTATCCATATACCCCAAAAAGATGTATAATCATACGTATATATATAGAAAAATACAACACAAGGGGGCAAAATAACATGAAAAACTCAAAAGCAATATTGTCATTAGCAGTAGCATCTGCACTGATTGTTTCAGCACCGATGATCAGTTTTGCGGATAATGGAAAGGGAAACGATGACAAGGTAAAAGAACCTGTAAAACAAGAGAGAATAAAAGAAGAAAAAATAAAATTAACTGAAGAAACTGAAGTTAAGGAAGAGAAAATAAAAACAAACGAAGAAGGAAAAGTTAAAGAAAAAGATATAGCTTGGAAAGAAGCAAAGCACAAGCTTGAAGCAGAAAAAGATATAGTAGAGCTTCAAAAGGATGAATTAGAAGTACAAAAGGATGAGCTAGAAAAACAATATGAAGAAGCTGAAGAAAGTGGTGATGTTGAACTAGCAGAACAGATAAAAGCTCAGCTTCAAGAAGTAGAAGCTCAAAGACTTGAACTAAAAGCAGAAATGAAAGGCTTGTTACTTCAAATGAAGGAAGTTACAAAAAATAGATATAGTATTGAAGAGTTAGAGGAGCTTCAAAATATAGGAGAAGAACTTGCAGAAGTAGATGAAGAAGTGACAGTAATACCAGTAGAAAATATAGTGGTTAAAAACAAAGACATAAAATTTGATACTCCACCGGTTATCAAGCAAGGTAGAACTTTAATACCAGTAAGAGCATTAACGCAAGGATTTGGAGCTGTATTAGAGTGGGTACCAGAAGAGCAAAAAGTGACTATTACAAAAGGTGATGTAGAGATAATATTACATATAGACAGTAATATGGCTCTTGTTAATGGACAAGAAGTACAGATAGAAGTACCATCAGCTTTATATAGCAATCGGACTTATGTACCTCTAAGATTCATAATTGAAAATCTTGGATTAGAGATTGATTATGACAATGAAACAGATACAATTGAAATAGACGAAGAAACTGATGAAGATGAAGAAGCAGAAGATACAGATGAAGAAATAACAGAAGATAATAACCAAGATGACGAAGAAGACACAGATGATGTAGAAGATACATCATCAGATGATGAAGCTGCTTCAGAAGACGACACAAATGCTGAAGATGATATAACTGAAGAAATCGATGATACAGCTGAAGAAACTGTAACACAAGAATAGTAATACCAAACTATCTCAGAATAGACTATATAGTCTGCTCTGAGATAGTATTTTTTTGAAAAAAGTACAAGCAGTCTGTAAAATACTACGAAATTTTAACAGAAATTAACTTGATTTTCCTTTGTGAATAATATATACTTTACATATTCGACTGACTGGTCAGTTTTTAGTCCAGCCATTTCTAATAACAGAATCAAAGAAACTGGAGGTAATAAATATGCAAAAAAGATATGTAGCCTATTTGTTGATTATAACTCTGATAATATCATTGTCAGTAGGATGTACACAAAAGGAAAATGAAGATAACACTCAAGTAGAACAGGAGAACTATGTGCCAGTAGAGGTACAGAATGTAAGTCTGCAAACAATCTACAATGAGGTAACATTTAGTGGTAAGGTGTATCCTGAAAAGGATGTAATGGTTATTCCTAAGATACCTGGAAAGGTAACAAAAGTAAATGTAGCTGTAGGAGATAAAGTTGTTGAAGGGGAGATATTATTTACCTTAGATAAATCAGATGTAGAAAAGCAGGTAGAGACGGCAAGAGTAGCATTAGAAGGTGCTCAGGTAAGCTATGAGTTAAATAAAGAAAAAATTGAAAATGCACAGGCTAATCTGGAAAGAGCAAAAAAGCTATATGAAGAAGGAGCAATATCTGAGTCTCAGTTTGAGCAATCACAGCTTGCAGCTTCAGATAAGTCATTAGAGGCTTTGACAACACAAATAAACCAAGCTCAGCTTGCATATAATCAGGCTGTAGATGCTTTAAACAATTTAACAATAAAAGCTCCAACAGGCGGAGTAATTGCCAGTGTAAATATAGAAACAGGAGAGATGGCATCAAATGCACAGCCAGCTGTAACGATAGTAGATGTAAATAGAATATATGTTCAAATAAATGTACCTGAAAATATTATAAACGATTTAGAAGTAGGTCAAGAGGTAGAAGCTAAAGTTGAGTCAGCTTCTTCGGATATATTTAAAGGACAGATTGATTCTATTAGTCCTTCAGCTGATGCAAGAACACAGCTTTATCAAGTTAAAATATATATAGACAGTCAGGATAACAAGGTGAAGCCAGGGATGTTTGCTCAGACTAAGCTTAAGATTGATCAAAGAGAAAATGCACTAGTAGTAAATAGTGAAGCAGTTGTGCAGAAAAATGGAGAAACAGTTGCATATGTTGTAAATGATGATAGGGCAGTTGAAAAGCCTGTAGCGATAGGTCTTGATACAGGAAGTCATGTAGAAATACTTAGTGGATTAAATAAAGGTGACAAAATAATAATCAAAGGTCAAAATTATGTAGAGGATGGAACAACAGTAAAGGTAGTCAGAGGTGATAAATAATGAACTTATCAGGATTATCGGTAAGAAGACCTGTAACTATTTTAATGGTAACATTAATTGTAGTGTTATTTGGTGTAGTATCATTAAACAGATTACCTATAGACTTATTACCTAAGATTGAGGTACCTGTGGCAATAGTTTCTACATCATATAGCGGTGTAGGGCCGCAAGAAATAGAAAAGCTTATAACTAAACCTTTAGAACAGGCTATAGCTACAGTTGGAAATATAGAAACAATAAGTTCAACCTCATCAGAGGGAAATTCAATAGTTATAGCACAGTTTAATTATGGTACTGATATGGATTTTGCATCATTAGAAATGAGAGAAAAGGTTGATCTTGTAAAAGGGTATTTACCAGATGAAGCATCAACTCCAATGGTAATAAAAATAGATCCAAATGCAATGCCTATAATACAGCTTTCATTAACAAGCAATGATGACCTTGCTAGTCTTCAAGCTATAGCAGAGGATAAAATAAAGCCAAGGATAGAAAGACTGGACGGAGTTGCATCAGTAGATATTTCAGGTGGATATGAGAATCAGGTCTTAGTTAAAGTAAATCAGGATAGACTTGATGGATATGGATTATCTATAAGTCAGCTAGCACAGGTTATAGGAGCTGAAAATCTTAACCTACCTGGAGGTCAAGTTAACAAAGGACAGCAGGAGCTTGCAATTAGAACTCTAGGGGAGTTCCAGTCTTTAGAAGAAATAAAGGGGCTTCCTATAGCATTACCAACAGGTGGAGTGATCAGATTAAGTGATATTGCAGAGGTTAACATAGAATATAAAGATATTTCTACAATATCAAGAACAAACGGCAGCAATAGCATAAATATATCTATTCAGAAACAATCAGGAACTAATACTGTTGAAGTAGCAAATTTAGTAAATGAGGAAATCAATAAGCTTAAAGAAGAAAATTCTAATATTGAGATGGAAACAGTTTTAGACCAATCAGAATATATTAAGCTTTCAATAGATAATGTAGTAAAGAATGCCATAATAGGTGCACTACTTGCAATAGGAATACTGTACCTATTCCTAAGAAATCTAAGAACAACATTTATAATAGGCACTTCAATACCAGTATCTATAATAGCAACATTTATTCTTTTATATTTTAGTGATATTACATTAAACTTAATGACACTTGGTGGTCTTGCATTAGGTATTGGTATGCTGGTGGATAATGCCATAGTAGTACTTGAAAATATATATAGGCACAGACAGGAAGGATACTCTAGGAAGGAAGCGGCAATAAAGGGAGCTTCTGAGGTAAGCATGGCAGTAACAGCTTCAACATTAACTACAGTAGCAGTTTTCTTACCAATAGTGTATGTAGAAGGAATTACATCAACTATATTTAAAGAGCTTGCACTAACAGTTTCTCTATCCTTAGGAGCATCGCTGTTAGTGTCACTGACACTAATACCAATGCTATCATCTAAGATATTGAAGGTAGAGCATAAAAAGAAGAACGTATTTTCATTTTTATATGATGCCTTTGATAAATTATTTGCATTAGTAGAGAGAACTTATAAAAGAATTTTAAACTGGGTACTCCATCATAGAAAATCTACAGTATTTATAGCAATAGTAGTATTTATTGGAAGTATGGGTTCTGTGTTAAGCTTAGGAGCAGAATTTTTCCCTACTATGGACGAAGGACAGTTTACCGTAAGCGTTAAGCTTCATCAGGGAGCAGAGCTTAAAGAAACTGATTCAGTTATTTCTGAAATAGAAGAAATACTTGAAGGCATAGAAGAGGTAGATACTGTATTCTCAAGTATAGGCTCAGGTGGGAACTTTTCAATAGATGGAGCATCATCAAATAGAGGAACTGTAATGGTAATGCTAGATAGTCTAGCAAATAGAACAAGAAGCACTAGTCAAGTAGCTGATGAAGTTAGAAAGAAGACAAGAGATATTCCAGGAGCAGAAATAGGAGTAGAGGTATCTTCTAATACGATGATGGGATTAGGTGGAGCTCCTATAAGTATAATAATAAAAGGCGATGATTTAGACACTCTTAAAAAAATAAGCGAGGACTTTAAAGAAGTTGTTGAATCTGTTAAAGGAACTGCAGAAGTAAATACTAGCTTAAGCGAAGGAATTCCAGAAGCACAGATAATAGTAAATAGAGAGAATGCCTCCTTATATGGTTTAACAGCTGCACAGATTGCTAACTCGGTAAAAGGAAATATATCTGGAGTAGTGGCATCTAGATATAAATACAATGCAGATGAAATAGATATAGTTATTCAAGGAAATGATATATTAAGAGAAAGCATAGCTAACTTAAAACTAACACCTATAAAGACTCCTCTTGGCGTGACAATACCATTGAGTCAGGTAGCAGACGTTACTGTTGAAAGAGGACCAACAAAAATAGATAGAGAAGGTCAGGTTAGAGTGGTTACAGTGACTAGTCAGATTGTAGGCAGGGATTTACGAAGTGTTTCTGATGACATAGAAAGCAAGCTTTCAAAATATAATCTAGAACCAGGTTATAGCTATGAATTAGGAGGTCAAAATAAGGAGTTGAATGATGCATTTGCCGATTTATCATTGGCTATACTACTAGCAGTAGTATTGATTTATATGATCTTAGCATCTCAATTTGAGTCACTACTGCATCCATTCACCATAATGTTCTCTGTACCGTTGGCATTTGCAGGAGGTGCATTAGGGTTATTTATAGCTAGAAAGCCTCTTAGTGTGCCGGCTATAATTGGGGTTATAATACTATCAGGTATAGTTGTAAACAATGCTATAGTTCTAATTGATTATATAAACACAAGAAGAAGCAATGGTGAGGATAGACTTAACGCTATTACCAACGCAGGACCTATAAGGCTTAGACCAATTTTAATGACGACTCTTACTACTGTATTAGGGCTAGTACCTTTAGCATTAGGTATAGGAGAAGGATCAGAGGCTATGGCTCCTTTAGCAATAGTAGTAATAGGTGGGCTATTATTATCAACACTACTTACTTTAGTTTTCATTCCAGTACTTTACACAATATTCGATGATATTGCTATGTTTACAAAGAAAAAGATATTTAAAAGAAACTACAGTAGTAGTGATGTTATTAAACAATAAGGTGTGATGAAATGTCTAAGGAAGAAAAACGGCTAGATATTTTAAATGCTGCAATAAAGATTTTTTCAAAATATGGAATTCATAAAGCTAAGATTGAGGATATAGCTAAAGAAGCAGGCGTAGGTAAAGGTACTATATATGAGTATTTTGATAGTAAGAAAGATTTATTCCAGGAAGTTGTAAAGTATGGGTTAGAGTTATATAAGAAAGATATGATGGAAACATTTCATAGAGAAGAGCCAATTCGAGATAAATTAGTTAGCTTTTGTTCATCACATGGAAAATTTATAAGTGAACATGTTGATATGGCTCAAAATATTGCTTCTCAGACAGGAGTATTATCAAAAGAAATGAGATGCTGGATGGCCGAGTGCAGGATCGAACTGGGAAAAGCAGTTATCGAGGTTCTCAAAAAAGGTGTGGAGAATGGCGAGCTAAGGAATGATTTAGATTTAGAGGTTGCAAGCTATGCTATTTTTGGAACAATTAATCAATACTATTCTAAAAGAATATTTTTTGATAACGAGAGATACGAAGACATTGATCCTGCACCAATAGTAGATACCTTATTTAGAGGTTTCAAGAATGATAGCTTAAAAAATAATAAAAACCAAGGATAGGCTTAAAACCTATCCTTAACTTTTATTTTGAACCATAGATCCAAAGTGGGGAAAGTGGAAATCAATATTTTATCTATACTCGCTTTTTATATTGTATGTATACATTAAAAATATAAATAAAAGAAAAAATTATGGAACAAAAGGCGAAAACTGTACGTCATATATAATGATACACTTATATAATGTTTCAATAAGATGTCAGAAGTATTACAAATTGATGTTAATTGTATTATTTTTCGCAAAACAGAAGGATTTAAGGTTTATTTAAAGAATATATAGAGGATAAAGAAAGAAAGGGAGGGCAACCAATGTTAGCTACTAACAAAAAGTACATAAGAGTATTTTCATTAATTTTAGTATCAATATTCATTCTAACAAACACAGCAGTATATGCTCAAACATTCACAGACGTACCAGATAAACACTGGGCTAAAGAGTATATAGACAAGATGAATAATGCAGGGATCATCAAGGGTGAAGGTGAAAAATTCAACCCAAGTGGTAATGTTACGAGGACAGAAGCAGTTGTTATGATTTCAAGACTTCTTTCTGTAGACAAGGATAAAACTAGCCAAGCTAGACAAACATATCAAAGTTTTTTAACTGAAATGGGTATAAAAGAATGGTTCCAAGATGGTATTGCCATAGCATTAGCATCAGGAATAGTATCTAAAGATGCAGTTAAAACTTTTCGTACAAACAATAAGGATAATCCAGCTCAAAAGGATGAACTTTGTATATATTTGACTAGAGCTATGGGACTAGAGAAAGAAGCTGCAGGCAAGACATTTATTGTTCTTCCATTTAAAGATTCTGAGCTTATACCAGCTTATGTTGCACCATATATAGACATGATGATAAATAAGGGTGTTGTAAGCTCAAAGGGAGATGAGAATGGCAAGTTCAACCCTAAAGCTTCTGTAAATAGAGCTATGATGGCTAAAATGCTTTCAATAGCTTATGATAATATGAAATCTAATGGAACTTCAGTAACAGTGCCAGACACATCAGTACCAGATAAAAACGAAAAAACTATTTCAATCTCGGGGACAATATCAAGTATAGTAAGAGCAACAAATGAAATTTATATTACAATTGAAGACAAAAGAGGAACTAAGACATCATATAGAGCGAATTCTACATCAACTATTAAGCTTGATGGTAAAAAGGTAGACTTTAAAGAAATAGTTGAAGGATTAAAAGTTGGAGCTGAGGTAACAGAAGATTTTAGAATAGTTTCACTTGAAGCAGAGGGAATAAACGAAGACTACGAAGGAACTATAAAGTCTATAATATCTTCGGATCCTGCTATGCTTACCATAGAATATAAAGTAGATGACAAGTCATCTAAGACGGAAAGAAAGACATTCTATGTAGATGAAGATGCAGATATAACAATTGATGGCGAAGATGCTTATTTGCGTGAATTGAAATCAGGGGATCTAGTAAAAGTTAAAGTGAAAAATAGTAAAATAGTTGATATAGAAGCTCAGAGTAAGTATCTAAAACTTGAAGGAACAGTAAAAGACATAAAATACTCTCCTGAACCAGAACTTGTGATAGTTGATGAATATAAGGAAACTTATGAGTTTCCTGTAGATAATAGAGCAAGGATAGAAAGAAATAGAAGAAGAGCCCAAATTTCTGATATAAGAAAAGGAGATAAGGTAAATATAGAAGTTGAATATAATATAATAACAGATATAGAAGCGAAAACCGTAAAAAGTGAAGATGAAGGCTCGATTGTAGGTATCCTTATTTCAAGTAAGCCTGAGCTTACTATTAGAAACAAAGACGGAGAAACAAACACATACTATATAGGTAATATGGCAGATATAGATGTTGATAGGAGAGATGCTGATATATATGGCTTAAAGCTTGGATACTATGTTGAAGTGGACATTGAAGGTGATGAGATAGTATCTCTAGAGGCTGAAGCAAGAGAGAAAAACGATAGGTATACAGGTATTGTTGACTATGTGAATAGTAAGGCAGAGGTAGTTGTAATATCAGTAATAGATCCTAACTCAGGCGAGAAAAAACAGATAACGGTTTACGTTACTGATGATACTTCTTATATAGATGCTGATGGTGGAAAAACAAGATTTAGTTATATTGATAAGGGTGATGAAATATTCGTCATGGGTAGCTTTGATGGAACAATCTTTACAGCTAAAAGTGTTATAATAACTCAAGATAATAATTAGGAAAAAAGTCCTAACCTTATATGGTTAGGATTTTTTTATGACATACCCCTAAATAATGTAAGACTACCTCGAATATATATTACAAATCAAAACAATAGGAGGTAATTGAATGAAGGCAAAAAGAATCATTTCAACCGTAGTAGCACTTTCGCTGGTACTATCTATAAGTTTTACAACAGCTTATGCAGATGGATGGGGAAAAAACAAGAATAAAAACAAAGTCCCACCAGGACAGGCAAAAAAATATTTTGATGACCTAGACAGCTTTAAATGGGCAGAGCAGGCTATTGAAAAGATGTTCTTAAAAGGTTTAATCAATGGCATGGGTAACGGAAGATATGTACCTCAATCAGCAGTGACAAAACTTGAAGCTATAGTAATGTCCCTTAGAGTAATGGGATGGGAAGATGAAGCTATAGCAATAAATGATCTTCCAAAGAAGTATAGAGGTGATGTAGTAGCAAATTGGGCAAAAGGTTATGTTACTATAGCGTATGAAAAAGGAATACTTGATGATGTAGATATGATGTACTTTAAACCTCAAGAGCCAGCTAAGAGACACGAGGTAGCAAAATATGTTGTAAGAGCATTAGGATATGATGACGAAGCACGCGATAATATGGATAAAAAGCTTCCATTCGTAGATGCTCCAGCAGTTCCACAGGGATCAGTTGGATATGTATATATGATTAATGATTTAGGGTTGATGCAAGGTAGTGCAAAGAAGTTTAATCCAATGGGAACTATGACAAGAGCAGAGATGGCGGTACTTTTCTCAAGATTAGATGACAAGGTAGATAGTGATGATGATGAACGAGTAGCTGGAGAAGTATACAAAGTATATGAAGATAGAATAGCTGTTAAAGTAAATGGAACAACAAAGAATTATACTGTGGACGATAAAGTAAGAGTGTATGATGGCAAAGATAGAGTAGATTATGATGATATCAAAACTGGTGACAAAGTGAAAATGGAATTAAAAGATGGGGAAGTAGTATATATTGAGATAGTAGATAAACTAGATGAAGATAAGATTATTGCAAGATATAAAGGTACTGTGAAAGAAATAGACACAACTAAACCATATAGAATAGCACTACAATCAGAAACTATGCTTATGATGTTTGAAGTAGTTGACAATGTGGAAGTGGAGTTCAAGAATGGTGAAGGAAATTTCAGTGAAATAGAAGAAGATGATAAAATTGGTGTTGTAGTAGATAGAAGAAACAGAGTAACTCAAATCTTTGTTGAAAGAAATAGAGAAAGAGAAGACTGGGATGATGAAGTAGAAGGAACAATTACAGCTATCGACCTAGCTGGAAGCTATCATCTTACAATAGACAAAGAAGAGTATGACCTAGACGAAGATGCAGAAGTAAAGATTGATGGAAGAAACAAGGATTTAGAAGATTTAAGAGTAGGAATGTACGCAGAATTTAAATTAGAAAACGATGAGATTATTAGTGTAGATGCTGAAAGCGTAGAAGATAAGTTTTATGGAGAAATTAGAGATATTGATGATGAAATAGAGATAAAAAAAGATAATGGGAAGTATGTAACATATGATGTATCTGATAATGTAGACATTGAAATAGAAGGAGTAACAAGACCAGATATAGATGATTTAGAAATCGGTGACTATGCTAAGTTTGAAATTAAAAATGATATTATAGTATCAATCGAAGTTCAAAACAGAATAACAGAAGTAGAAGGAATTCTTTTATCGGTTGATAAAGATACAATAACAGTTAAAGTAGATAAAAAAGAAAAAGAATATGACTTAGCTAATGTTGTAAAGGTTGAAGTTAAAGATCATAGGAACTATATAGATTATCTTGAAATTGGGATGAAGGTAGAACTTGAAATAAAGAACGATGAAGTTATCAGCATATACGCTGAAGATAATGAATTCGAAATAGAGGGCGAGATCAAAGCAATAACAGTATCAAGCAAAGGTACTACTCTTAAGATTGAAACAGATGATGATAAAGAAGTTTCATATTTAGTTAGTGAAGATGCAGAAATTGAAATTGAAGATATTGAGAATGCTAATGTTGATGATCTTGAAGTAGGTCAAGAGGGCGAGTTCGAGGTAATAAATAACACAATAGTTGAAATATCTATAGAAGACTAAAAATTTTATTGAAAAATTGTTATTAAGTCCCATTCTATATAATGAGCATATAGATTATTATTTGAGCTATCTATATGCTCACTTTTTTTGTATAAGAAAGAAGAATAGAAAACAGGAAGATATTAATATAAATAGTGCTAAAGTCACAAATGATTAAAAAATCTTTGAGCAGGCTATTTTTCTTATTACATTATTGAAAACAAAGAATTCAAAAAAATGTTAAAAAAACATACGTTCGGAAGGAATATATTAACATTTGTAGAATATTTTATATTGGAATTATATTTAAATGGGGGGAAGCCATTTGAAACCGAAAGTGTTATGCGTTGACGATCAATATGGCATGAGGGTATTACTTAAAGAGATTCTTAAACGTGACTATGATGTCGAGGTTGTAGAAACGGGGGAAGAAGCTTTAGAGCTGGTTAAAAAATTCAAGCCACAAGTTGTACTGTTAGATATGAAATTACAAAATATGAAGGGCACAGACGTTTTGAAGCTTATGAGGCAGATAGATCATAGTATAAGCAGCATAATCTTAACCGGATATTCAGAACAAGACAAGCTTGATGAGATCGAAGAATCAAAGCCAGAGCTTGTCATTAAGAAACCATTTGATATAGATATAGTAAGGAACAGTGTTAGGAAGCTAATAAGTGAATCAATGCGGAATGAATTTGCTTGCTAAAGGCTAAAGAAAATAGTGCAGAATTGACAGTATGTCATTTCTGCACTATTTTTTATAACTAATGGGAAAGTTCTACTTTTATAACCCATAGGTAAGTCCTAGTTTTCCTTAATATATTAACGTTTTAATAGAAGCCTTTTTTATATTTTTAATAACAAGAACTTTCAGTAGATGAGTTTCAAAAAAAGGAAACATTATAATGCTTCTTTAGAAGCCTTTTTTACTACATTATTGTAATAAATTGCTTTATGTACTGAATCTCTAGTATAATATCCATAGATAGTAAATATAATTGGGGAGGTATTGTGGCATGGAAAAAGCTATGATAAGGATTAGAATGAGTATGCATGACGCTCATTATGGTGGAAATCTTGTTGATGGAGCAAAAATGCTTCAACTATTCGGAGATGTTGCAACAGAACTACTTATAAGAAATGATGGAGACGAAGGATTATTTGCTGGTTACGAGCAAGTAGAGTTTAAAGCACCTGTGTATGCTGGAGATTACATAGAAGCAGTAGGAGAGATCACAAAAGTAGGAAATAGCTCAAGAAAAATGGTGTTTGAAGCAAGAAAGGTCATAGTTCCTAGACCCGATATCAACGAATCAGCTTGTGACGTACTAGAAGAACCAATAGTTGTTTGTAGAGCAGTAGGAACATGTGTAGTCCCAAAAGATAAACAAAGAAAGTAATTATTAATTTCAATTCTCAACTATTAACTAATGTGATGGGGGTATATAGAATGCAAAAACTTATAATAACTGCTGCATTAACAGGAGCAGAGGTTACAAGAGAACAACAACCTAACCTTCCTTTAACTCCTGATGAAATAGCAGAGGCAGCATATGAAGCTTACAAAGCAGGCGCATCCTTAGTTCATGTTCATGCTAGAGATAAAGATGGAAATCCAACTCAGTCCTATGAAGTATATAAAGAAATAAAAGAAAAGATAGAAGCTAAGTGCCCTGTTATATTTCAGCCTTCAACAGGTGGAGCAGTTTGGCATACACCAGAAGAAAGACTTCAGCCTGTAGAGCTTAAGCCAGAGATGGCAACATTAAGCTGTGGAACTTGCAATTTTGGACCTGATGTATTTATGAATACAGAAGAATACATGGAGAAATTTGCTAAGAGAATGCAGGAGTTGGGAGTTAAGCCTGAGCTTGAAGTATTTGAGAAGGGTATGATAAATAACGCTCTACGACTGGTAAAAAAGGGTCTTTTAAATACACCATTACATTTTGATTTTGTTATGGGAGTGCCTGGAGCTATAACTGCTGAATTAAGAGATTTATTATATCTTGTAGATAGTATACCTAAAGATTCAACATGGACAGTAGCAGGTATAGGAAGATATGAGCTTCCATTGGCAACAGCTGCCATAATGCTAGGAGGACATGTAAGAGTTGGCTTTGAAGATAACATATACTATGGCAAAGGAGAGCTTGCTAAGTCAAATGCACAGCTAGTAGAGAGAATAGTAAGGTTAGCTAAAGAACTAGGCAGAGAAGTAGCAACTCCAGACGAAGCAAGAGAAATATTAAATATACCAAGAAAATAAATATATTAAAAAATTTTCACAAAGCAGCATAAAGCTTGAAATTACTCAAGCTTATGCTGCTTTTTTATTCTCACTTTGTTATGTAAAGAAGGAATTATAATATAAATGAAGAATTAAAATAAATAAGGAGGTGCCTAGATTGTTAGTAAATACCAATATAGCATTTGCTGTGAGATGTGATGTCTGCGGAGGCTTACAACTTCATAATACTTCCTTATTTGAACTATATAAAGATAAGAAAACTGAACTTAAATGCACATGTGGGCAAATAAATGCTATAATAAAGGCGAAAGATTTTAAATCATTTTGGATAGACGTAGTGTGCTTTGCTTGTCAAGAAAGGCATATATTTAAGTATACACTTAAGCAGCTCTTAAAGGGCAATATTGTTACTAGATGCATAGAAACAGGAATGGAAATATGCTTTATAGGGAACAATGAGGACATACATGAATTGATTGAGAAGAACGAAAAGAACCCATCTGAGCTATTAAGTGAGCTAGGTTTCTATGACTACTTTGAAAACTTTGAAGTTATTATGAAGTCACTGGAATTTATAAAACAGCTTGACAATGATGGAAGAATAAAATGTGATTGTGGAAGTCATGACATCCTTACAGATTTATTTCCAGATAGAATAGAGCTTAAATGCTTAAACTGTGATAGTATTAAGATGATATATGCAGAAAATGACGAGGACTATAGAAACCTAAAAAAAAGAGAACGTATATTGATGCATAAGCATGGATTTGAATGTATAGATGCAATAAATCAAACAAACGATTACTTTAAAAAATAAAGATATTAAATGGATGGTAATAATTTAAGGGAGGAATAACGATATGTTAGCAACAGGTAAAGAAGTACTTCAGCATGCACATGAAAACGGCTATGCTGTAGGTGCTTTTAATGTAAATAATATGGAAATAGTTCAAGCAATAATAGCTGCAGCAGAAGAAACCAATTCTCCTGTAATACTTCAGGCAAGCCAAGGAGGACTTAAATATGCTGGAGTCGAGTATATAGCACAGATGTCTAAAATAGCAGCATACAATGCTAAAGTTCCAGTCGTAATACACCTAGACCATGGAACAGATTTTAAACAAATAATGCAATGTATACGACATGGATTCACTTCTGTTATGATAGATGGTTCTAAGTATCCATTAGAAGGCAATATAGAAATTACAAACAAGGTTATAGAGATTGCTCATGCAGTAGGAGTATCTGTTGAAGCTGAGCTTGGGAAAATTGGCGGAACTGAAGATGATATAACAGTTTCAGAAAAAGAAGCTACATTTACAGACCCAGATGATGCAGAAAAATTTGTTAAAGAAACAGGAGTTGATTCTTTAGCAATAGCTATAGGAACAGCCCATGGTCCATATAAAGGAGAACCAAAGCTTGATTTTGATAGATTAAAAGTAATAAAAGAAAGACTTAATATGCCTATAGTATTACATGGATCTTCAGGCGTACCAGAAGATAGTATCAGAAAAGCTGTAAGTCTCGGAGTAAACAAAATAAACATAGATACAGATATAAGAATGGCATTTGCAAGGGCCGTAAGAGAGTTTGTTATAAACAATCCTGAAGCTTATGACCCAAGAAAGATATTAGAGCCAGCTAAAAAAGAAATGCAAAAGATAATAGCAGAAAAGATGATTATGTTCGGTTCAGCAGGAAGAGCATAAGTGAGTCATGGTATAGTCCTATGACTTATTTAAGAAATAAAAATGAGGTGATTAAGTGAAACTTTTTATTGACACAGCAAATATTGACGAAATAAGAGAAATAAACGACTGGGGAGTAATTTGCGGCGTAACAACAAACCCATCGCTAATAGCGAAAGAAGGAAGAGATTTTAAGCAAGTCATTACAGAAATAACTTCTATAGTTGATGGACCTATAAGTGCTGAGGTTATTAGTCTTGAAGCTGAGGGCATGGTTAAAGAAGCTGAAGAACTTGTTAAAATCCATCAAAATATCGTAATAAAAATACCTATGACAAAAGAAGGCCTAAAAGCAGTAAAAATATTAAGTCAAAAATGTATCAAAACAAATGTAACATTAGTATTTTCAGCAAATCAAGCCCTTCTTGCTGCAAGAGCAGGAGCCACATATGTAAGCCCATTTGTTGGAAGAATGGATGATATAGGTAATGAAGGTATGCAGATAATAGAAGATATAGCAGCAGTGTTTGACATACATGGGTTAGACACAGAGATAATCTCTGCAAGCATTAGAAATCCTATGCATGTTCTTCAATCAGCTAAAGCTGGTGCACACATAGCTACAGTACCGTACAAGGTATTTGAAGCTATGGTTAAACATCCAATGACAGATCTTGGAATAGAGAGATTTTTAAAGGATTGGGAAGGTGTACCTAAATAATAGGAGACAATGTAAAACAATTATTGAGAATTAAGAGAAAATCAATCATTTTGGGGTGATTTTCTCTTTTATTTTTGATTATAATTGAAATAAATTTAGAGAATTAAATAAATCATTATTTATGCTATACTTTTTGACAAATAAATATTAAATAGCATATACTATTCTTAGAAAAGTTAAACTTAGGAGGTCTTACTATGGATAGAAACCTTGCACTCAATATAATTAGAGTAACAGAAGCCGCAGCTTTATCAAGTGCTAGATATCTGGGTAGAGGAGATAAAAATGCAGCAGATCAAGCAGCCGTAGATGGTATGAGAAGGATGTTTGAAACTCTTAACATTGATGGAGTAGTAGTTATTGGAGAAGGCGAGATGGATGAAGCACCTATGCTTTATATAGGCGAGCAAATAGGAAGATGTATTAATACAAGCTTAAAGGTAGATATAGCAGTAGATCCAGTAGATGGCACAACTGCAGTAGCTAAAGGTCTGCCTAATGCAATAGCAGTAGTAGCAGTTGCACCTAGAGGATGTCTGCTTCATGCTCCAGATATGTATATGGACAAAATTGCAGTAGGACCAAAAGCAGCAGGTAAAATAGATATTGAGGCTCCAGTCGAAGAAAACCTTAAGGCAGTTGCAAAAGCTTTAAACAAAGATATATCAGACTTAACTGTAACTATGATTGATAGACCAAGACATCACGAGTTAATAGACAAAGTAAGAAAAGCAGGAGCAAGAATAAAGCTTTTTGGAGATGGAGACGTAGCAGCAGCAATTGCCACCTGCTTCGAACACTCAGGTGTAGATATACTTATGGGAATAGGTGGAGCTCCAGAAGGAGTAATAGCAGCTGCAGCATTAAAATGTATGGGCGGCGAATTTCAAGGAAGATTAGTACCTATGAACGATGAAGAAAAGCAAAGATGTCACAAAATGGGCATATCAGATACTAATAAGGTTTTATCAATGGAGGACCTTGCAAGTGGAGATGAGATATTTTTTGCTGCAACGGGAATTTCTGATGGAGAATTATTAAAAGGTGTAGTTTACCTTGAAAATAATATGGCTAAGACTCACTCAATGGTAGCAAGGTCCGAAACTGGAACTGTAAGATTTGTAGAAGCTATTCATAAACTTGATAAAAAACCAGAGTACGCTAAGTAAAAATTCATCACAACTTCATCTCGATTTAAACTTAAATTGAGATGAAGTTCTATTAATTCTTAACTTCTTGACTGAATCTTAACAAAATGATAATATAACTATAGTTGATACCCTTCTGTTATACTTTCCTAATTGCTATCCCTTATAAAATATCAATTTTTGGAAAAAATAATTAGATGTAATGCGAATTAGTTTTGGAGGTGTAATTTTGAATCGTACCGAATTAGGCAGTAAAAAGCTAGATGAACTGCGCTTAATAGCAAAAGAAATAGGGATAAAAAGTTGTACAAAACACAAGAAAGATGAACTTATTGATATTATTATACAGCACTATATTAGTGAAGATGAGAAAAGTGAAAAAGAGACTGAAGAGGATGAGAAAAAAACAGGTATAAGTAAGTCTTACATTAAAACCCTACCAGATAAAATAACTGAGGAAATACAACAAAGTGAAGAAATAAACATAGCAGATGGCATACTTGAATTACATACAGATGGTTATGGATTTATGAGAAGCGAGAACTATTTATCAGGTAGTGAGGACATATATGTATCGCCATCACAGATAAGAAGATTTAATCTTAGAACAGGTGACAAAATCTATGGAATTACAAGACCACCAAAGACTGGTGAGAAATATAAGGCTTTATTGTATGTTAAGAAAGTCAATGGTGAAAATCCAGATACTGCTACAAGAAGACCAGATTTTGATACTTTAACTCCTATCTATCCAGAAGAAAGAATCTCTCTAGAAACTTCCCCAAATGAATTATCAACAAGAATAATTGATTTAATAGCTCCTATAGGAAAAGGACAAAGGGGAATGATAGTTGCACCTCCAAAGGCAGGTAAGACAACACTTCTTAAAAGGATAGCAAATAGTATTGCTCAAAATCATCCTGACATAGAAATAATAATTTTATTAATAGATGAGCGACCTGAGGAAGTAACTGATATGCAGAGATCAGTTAAAGGCGATGTTGTATACTCCACATTTGATGAACTTCCTAAGCACCATATAAAGGTTGCAGAAATAGTACTTGAAAGAGCCAAAAGACTTGTTGAGCATGGCAAAGATGTTGTAGTTCTTTTAGATAGTATTACTAGGTTAGCTAGAGCATATAACCTTACAATACCGCCTACAGGAAGAACTCTATCAGGTGGATTAGATCCAGGTGCATTACACAAACCGAAAAGATTTTTTGGTGCAGCAAGAAACATAGAAGGTGGTGGAAGCCTTACTATTCTTGCTACAGCCCTTGTAGAGACAGGAAGCAGAATGGATGATGTTATATTTGAAGAATTCAAAGGAACAGGAAACATGGAGATACATTTAGATAGAAAGCTTTCTGAGAAGAGAATTTTCCCTGCATTAGATATCAATAAGTCTGGAACAAGAAGAGAGGATCTCCTTCTTAACCAAAAAGAATTAGAAACTATATGGCGTATAAGAAAGGCTTTAAGCAATTATCCTATAGCTGATGTAACAGAAACATTAATAGATCATCTAATGCAGTCAAAAACTAACAACGAATTTATAGATATGGTAAGAAACAAAATATGGGATTAAGAATCTCTTTAAAATGTTGAAATATAAATATAGATGTGCTATAATGTATTAGTTGAAAACTAGATATAAATCTAAATATAGTGCAATAATGTTTTGGGAGAGAGGTGAAATAAATGAAAGCAGGAATACATCCAGATTACAAAAAAGCAGTTGTGCATTGCGCATGTGGAAATACATTTGAAACTGGTTCTGTAAAAGATGAGTTAAGAGTAGAGATTTGCTCAGAATGCCATCCATTCTTCACTGGTCGTCAAAAGTTCGTTGATAAAGGTGGACGTGTTGACAAATTCAAGAAGAAATACGGTATGGAGTAATAGCTACTTAAATCTGTCTCATAGGTTAGATGCCATTGGCTTCTAACCTTTATTTTTTATAAAATAAGTGGTAGCTAGGGGGCGCTTTGTCTGTCATCTCTGTTCCAAGAAGGAAAATGGAACGGTAAGTTGATGACCTAACAGCTTACAGGATACTCATATTTCTTTAGATGTGTCTTTATACATAAAGTAGATAGGGGGAATTAAGTTGGCGAAGTTATATTTTAGATATGGAGCTATGAACTGTGGTAAATCAACTAGCTTAATGCAGGTAGCATACAACTATGAAGAAAGAGGAATGAAAGTCATTATAATTAAACCTTTAATAGATACAAAGGGTGGAGATAAAGTAATCTCTAGATTAGGCATAGATAGAAAAGTTGATTTATTGTTAGAAAAAGATAAAAATATCTACGATGAAGTCCAAAAATGGAATGAAGAAAACGGAAAGATTGACTGTATCCTAGTTGACGAGGCACAATTTTTTGCCAAGCATCAAATAGATGAACTCTTTGAAATAGCAGTAAAAATGAATATTCCAGTAATTTGTTATGGACTTAGAACAGATTTTCAGATGATAGGATTTGAAGGCAGTGAGAGATTATTACTGATAGCCCATAGTATAGAAGAGTTAAAAACTATTTGCGCATGTGGTAAAAAAGCAATATTAAATGCAAGAAAAATTAACGGAAGATTTGTTTTCGAAGGAAAGCAAGTAGCTATAGATCGTGAAAATAACATTGAATACGAATCACTTTGTGGTGAATGCTACTTTAGAGAGAAAAGTAGATATTTGTAGTTTGAAGAAAAATTTTTAAGCTCATTTATTATCGGCCCAATATTGTTTCTAATATAAGAGTAAAGGTTTAGTTGCACTAGCTTTGGAGTACATACATTATGATGACAAAGCTTGATGCAACTATGATTGATATATATTAACTTTATTACCTATCCTTTAATAAAAAGTTATAATTTAAATTTACGTATTCCATTATTTTACCTGCAATTAGCTTATGTCCTTCTGCATTCGGGTGAATACCATCTACACAAAGATATTGACTATAATTACTCTCTTCAAGGAATGCTCCCCTGACATCGAGCAGTTCAGTACCACTTTTCTCTGCAATCTCCACTATTTTTGAGTTATATTGCTCATGCCATGTATATATTTTCTTCACACTACCAAGCCAAGAAAGCACATTCTTTTCTGCCTCGCCATTGTTTTTGCAGATCCACTTAAAATATCTATTAGGCTCCAGAGGAGGAAGAGTCATCAATACAGGAACAATATTAAGATTTTTGAAATATTTAATAATACCGTTTAATGTTTTTTCGAATATGTATAACTCTGTCTTTGGCTGATGACTGCTATTAGGTTCTTTTGCAATAGCATCCCAATCAAAGTCACAGTCGTTACCTCCGAATTCAATTAAAACAATATCAGGATTCTTCTTTTCAACATCCCGTTCAAGCTTCTGAGTACCTCTTATTATATTATTACCAAACTTGCTCATGTTAAAAATTACACCCTTGAGCTTATTCTCTATTAGGCTAACAAAATTATCTTTTAATACAACATAACGGCATTTTTTATCATCATATATTACTCCTTTTGAAATAGAATCTCCATAAACCGCAAATTGATAGCACTCTTTTATATGCATAATATCCCTCCATATAAATTAATAATAAGCTCTATATATGAACTGTTTCATACCAACTCCAACACGTAGTTTTAAAAACTACTTATCACTATATCTATATATTATCCATATATTAACCAGAAGTCAAGGTGTATTTTTAAAAACATGAATCAAGGGATGAAATGTGAGTCAGGAAGAAGTCCTATAACTTAAAAAAATGAGTCAGGGGACGATTTGAACTGTCCTCTGACTCACTAATCTGATTATGCCTTATTAAAATCAGCCATAATTGGCTTGAATTTATTTTCGTTTTTATTGTTTTTCTTGATAAGCTGGAGTTCTTCGTACCTTTCTTTCATATCTTGTTTTGCTTTAATTATATAATAAACTCCAGTGATAGCAGATAATAAGTCAGATACTGGATACGCAATCCACGCACCTACTAAACCAAACATTCTAACCATAATAAACAATAACGGTATGAATAGCAACAACTGTCTATATATTGAAAGTAACAAGGACAGCTTAGGTTCTTCAATAGCCTGATAATAGTAAATTGCAACAAAGTATATTCCTACTGAGGGAAAGACTGATATTACTATTCTAAAAGCTTTTACTGCTTCCATTAATATATCTTTTTCTTTTACAAAGGTTGCTAATATTGGGTTTGCGAATACTAGAACTATTAGCCATAAAAGAGATGAGGTTAGCATAACTGCTTTCATGGAGCTGCTAACAACTTCCTTTAACCTCTTGAAGTTTTTGGCACCGTAGTTGTACGCCGCTATAGGCTGCATTGCTGAAGCCACACCAATTACAGTAATAAATAGAAACATTGAAACTCTTGTCACTACTCCAACTATAATTATAGCCATATCTCCTTGTGAATTCAAAACGTTATTCAATACAACCGCTACTACTGCATCAGATATCTCTATAATAAATGTTGAAAAGCCAACTGTAAGTATTGAATAAGTAATTCCTTTGTTTAAGCTAAACCCAAGAGATACATTGAACTTATCTTTTATCTTCAAGAAATGATAAAATGCATAAACAGATGAGATAATCTGAGAAGATACTGTAGCTATTGCAGCTCCTTTGATACCGAATGAAAACATAACGACTAGGAAGTAATCTATTATAATGTTGCACATTGCTCCGATTACTGTAGCAATAAGATTAGTCTTTGCATTGCCTAATGATGTAAGAATGTATCCAATTATAACTGTGAAGCATTGGAATACTCCACCAAATATCACTATACTAATGTATTCATTTGCATATGGAAAAATACTCTCGGTTGCACCTAAATAATAAATTATCGGAGTTTTAAAAATATATATGAATATTACAAGAAGAGAAATAATTACTAGCATAAGTGCTATAGCATTTGATACGATATGCTTTAACTTTTCACTATTACCTTCTCCTAGGCTTCGCGCTACTGCAGTTGAAGCTCCTACAGCGATTAACAAGCCTATAGCTATGATCAATCTCTGGATAGGAAAAGCTATTGTAAGAGCGCCTATTGCTTTAGCACCTATTTCTCTTCCAACATATACAGTATCAACCATGTTATAAAGCTCTGAAACAAATATTGATATAATAATTGGTACGGCAAGCCTGAATAATAACTTGCTTACCTTTCCTTCCGAAAATGTACTTTTTTCATCAACAACTTTATTGGCAGTTCAAGCCATAATTATCACCTTTTCTTTCTTATTTTAAAAATCTTCACCTCATGAACGCTCTTTAAGCCTTGAATTTTCATACCGGTTACTAATATTATATTGAATACGTAGAATAATTACATTCACTAAAACGCTGACTTTAAAGTACATATTTGCTGAATTCGACAATTATGTTTTTACACAAAAAAGTACAAAAGCACCTTAAAAAAGATGCTTTTGTACTTTTTTTAGTTCTATTAACACTGCTCCATACCCTTGAACCTTGGTTAAGATATTAAATACATTGCTTTTCTTTGCATAACCAAAATCTATTAATGGAGAAGAAGCTTTGATTAATAATTTAATATTCTCATCTGAAAGTCTTGCTGGCTTTCCTAACCCCTTCCAGTAATCATATGCGGATCCTCTTTTTTCATTTATCTCATATTTGATCATTTCATAATCATCATATAGATTCATAATATTAATGGAAAATTTTCTTGCGGCGGTGTTCTTTACACCTCTACGTTTAAAAATACTATCAAAAGATATTATTTTATCTATATCATCACCATAACTATACAACAGTATCTGAATATCATCTTTTTGTTTAGTTATAATGTAGCCATCACCTTTCTCTATAAGCTCGTTACCGAGCTTGGAAAGCAGAAGATATGCGTAATATGCAGGTTTTCGAATCCCCATTCGGGTTATTAGGGAGTTATCACCTATGAATACTTCATTCTGCATATTACTATTCTCAGATATGCTATCAAATGCTTTAAAGCAGAGACAATTATCGTTTATTTCATTATGGACAATATAAGGAACCATATAACATGTATCGTAAATAAAGTCTTTTTGAACTTCACCCATATTGTATTCAAATAGCTCAAAGTGATCATGAATCATACTATCTATCTGTTCTTTTTTTTCTGACTTTACTATCCTATCAGTAGAAAACATCCATTTGTTGAGCTCGTAAATGCCATATTCTTCTTTAAAATATCTGATGAAGCTCTCTAAAAGATTGACTAAAGTATCTGTATCGATATCGTCTAATACAATGATTGGTCTTAGATTTATACTTAATAGATAGTTTATAAGCTCTTTTATATCATACCAGTTTGTAAAACTATCTTGATCGATTAGAACACCAATTTCTTTTGAAAAAAGCTTATTTAATATTATATAATCAAATTCTATGTCTGATTGAAGTTGTCTAAGGTAACTCCTTTGAGTTTCTTTAAGCAGCTCGGAGGCTTCCCCCAAGCTGATAATTTTTTTTGATTCATTAAATAAATCTATACCAGAAAGTGCTGCATCTATGCTGACTTTTACGATTTTATCAGTATAGTTGTACCTATCATAATCTTCAAGATACTCTGATAGATATTCAAATACTTTGTTTAAATCCAATTCATTGAATACCTTTAGTTTCTCTAGTGTTTCTTCATCTACCTTGTATTTTTTCCTGTATTGGAGAGGAGTACATTTATAATGTCTCTTAAAATGTTTATTAAAATATCGACTGTGTGAAAAACCTAATTCTTCTGTTATTTCTGATATAGTCATATCAGTGTCTAAAAGCAGCTTTATAGATTCTTCAACTCTAGTAAGATTGAGAAAATCCTTAAAGCTATATCCTACAGTATTTTTTATTTCATGAGATAGGTAGTTCGAGCTTAGGAATTCCTTTTTTGCAATATCACTTAAGCTTATTTTATTTTTATAATTATTGTAAATGTATCTTACTATTCTATCATATCTCTCAAATTGCTCTTCATTTTCTTTTAGATCTTCCTTCTCATAAATAAGTTGATGGAAGTTATTTAATAGATGATATAGCAGTTCGACTAGAGTTTCTTCTATTTGGTCTTCATAATCGTCTTGTTTTTGAATTATTTCACAAGTTAAAATTGAGAGTAGTCGTCTAAGAATATAATATTTTTCATCCTCCTGAGCTCCAACATCAGAAGAGTTAGTATAGAAAAAGATATCTCTTATTGATGAAAAGTATTTTTCAAAGAAGTTTGGATCAATGTGTATTAATAGAATTTCATTGTCATCATCTATTGTGTTTATACTGTGAGCTTCATCACAATTGATTATCTCTATTTCGCCATCTTCCACCTCATATTTGCCAGCTTCTATAGAAACACTGACTCTTCCCTTTAATACAAAAATAATTTCAATAGAATCATGCCAATGTATTGGATATTGTTTTATATTTATCAAGGACATAGTTATAGGCATACCAGCCATATAGTTTACATATTCCTTTCTCATATATACCACCCTTAAAAGTTCTTTTACTATTCTAATTATATCACACTATTAATAAGTCAGGGGACGCCCCTTGACTCTTCTTCATCATGAAGACTTTGCAACTTAAGAGTTGTAAGAAGTATATCATTAGTATAGAATTATTTATAGTATCTATTCAGTTTGTGGTCATGAAGGAGATGATTAAGATAGAACAACGTAAGATTGAAAGAATTTTATATATAGATATATTAAGAATATTGGCTGTATTTTCAGTTGTGGTGCTTCATGTGGCAGCTCCACTGCTAGCTAGCCTATATACTAATGGAACTAGCTGGTGGTGGATTGGCAATATAATAGATGCTTCAACTAGATGGAGTGTGCCTGTTCTGATTATGGTTAGTGGATTGTTGCTTCTTGATAGTAAAAAAGAACAATCTGCATTACAATTTCTAAGAAAGAGAATAGGGAAGATTATAGTTCCACTAGTATTTTGGAGCTTTGCATACATGGTTTGGACTAATAGAGCAGATATAAATATTAATACCGATATGCTTCTAGCATATGTACTTAATTTTTATCAAGGAAATGTTCACATACATTTGTGGTTTCTATATATGATCATTGGTCTATATCTAATAACTCCGATATTGAAAGTGTGGATTAAAAATACTAATGTGGACAATATCAAATACTTTATTATTATTTGGTTTATAGTTAATGGCATAATCAATTTTATTCAAAAATTTACTGGTTTCCAAACTGCATTTGTCTTTGACTTTTTTCACTGGAGTATAGGATATTATGTACTGGGACTATTGTTAAATAGATTAAGATTAGAAGGAAACAGAAAAAGAGGAGTCTACACATTAGGTGTTCTAGGGTATGTCATTACCGTAGTTGGTACATTTGTATTTACTAAATACAATGGTGGAGAATATGTCCCGCATTTTTATTCTTTTTACGCTCCTAATGTTATATTTATGACTATAAGTGTGTTTGTACTAATCAGAGATATAAATTGGAATAGTGTAATTAAAAAAGAATCATTATTATATAAGACAATTTCAGATCTTAGCAGTACAAGCTTTGGTATATACTTAGTGCATCTTTTAATGTTAGATATCCTGTCCTCAAGACATATGATAATAAAGCTTAACGCAATGACTATTCATCCTATCATAGGAGTACCATTAGCCAGCATTGCAACTTATATAGGCTCGTATTTAGTTGTTAAAGCTTTAAATATGATACCAATTATAAGGAAAGTTGTACCTAGATAATGTGTGAAAGGAAATATGACGATATTAAGAAATTTAAGCTTACATTAGAGAGTGAATAAGTCAAGGGGCCGATCCTTGACTTATTACTTTTACAATAGAGGTATATGCATATCTAACGGTATACTGCTTTGCTTCTTCCTCTGTTATGTGTATTCTCTCCTTTCTTAGTGATGATAAATCATGTATTCGACTCTGACAATTAATGTCCTATCATTATATTTGTTACTTTTCAATTTTGTTTCTTTGAATAACTATAAAGGAATAACAAAATCAAATGTAGAATAACTAAATCTTAAGATATTTATATTAACATTAGATAATTGACTGGCTACTGAATTAAAGTGAAAAGACAAGGAGGCTATGGGATGTTACCTGAAAACTTGTTTTTAGAAAAAAATCTATATATAAATGCTGACGAAACTGATTATAGAAAAATTATGAACATTTTTTATTTGGCTGAAACAACTTATCTGCCTGTTATTCAGAATAGAAAAGTTATTGGAATGTTAAGCTTATTTTGCCTCGTAGAAAGCTTTGATAAGAAAGAGTCGGTTTTAGATATAATGGATAGAGACTTTGTTTTCATAAATAAGAATAGTGATAATTTATATATTTACAACTTAAATCAGACAATTGTTCCAATTGTTAATGATAAAGATATATATGTAGGTTTTATAAGAAGAGAAATTCTGCAAAACTATTATGAAATAGAAGATATTAAAAAAGCTCACTTAGAACAAATTCAGTACTATATGGATTTAGAAGAAGAATTTGAAGCTATTTTTGAGTCATCTAAAGATGGAATTCATATTACTGATGGAAATGGGGTCACTTTACGTTTTAACAGTGCATGTGAGAGAATAGATGGTGTAAAAGCTGATGATATAATAGGAAAGCATATGTCTGATTTAGTTGAATGTGGAGTGTACTCTGAATCAGTTGCTCTAGAGGTGCTTGAGAAGGAAAAGCCGGTTACAATTTTGCAAAAGGTAAATGGAAAAGAAATTGTAGCTACTGGAACACCAATATTTAAGAAGGGTAAAATGGTTAGAGTTGTTATTAATTCTAGAGACATTACTGAGTTAAACAAATTGAAAAGGGATTTAAACCAATCACAGCTGATTAGTAAAAAATATGAGACTGAGCTTGAACTTTTGCGTTGGGAACACATAAAAGAAAATAATATTATTATTAATAGCAAAAAAATTAAGAAAATTATGGATTTAGCAGTTCGTGTAGCAAAAGTAGATTCCACAGTACTGATACAGGGAGAATCAGGAGTAGGTAAAGGTGTATTAAGCAAACTGATTCATCGCAATAGTAGACGCAAAGGCAAGCCATTTATAAAGATAGACTGTGGTTCAATTCCAGAAAATCTTTTGGAATCAGAGCTTTTTGGGTATGAAAAAGGCTCATTTACTGGTGCAAACAAAGATGGTAAAATAGGGTTAATTGAATTAGCGAATGAAGGTACACTATTTTTAGATGAGATAGGTGAGCTCTCACTTAATTTACAGGTAAAACTTTTAAGAGTAATCCAAGATAGAGAAATCTTGCGTGTTGGAGGCAAGACCACAGTACCTGTAGACATTAGAATAATAGCTGCAACAAATAGAAATTTAAAAGATATGGTAAGAGAAAAGAAATTTAGAGAAGACCTATACTATAGGCTTAATGTAGTACCTATATATATTCCTCCATTAAGAGAGAGAAAAGAGGATGTACAGCCTATTATTATGAGTTGTTTAGAAAGATTTAATAAAAAATACGGATATGCTAAGAAAATTAAGCCAGAAGCAATGAAGTATTTAATTGAATATGATTGGCTAGGAAATGTAAGAGAGGTTGAAAATATTGTTGAGCGATTAGTTGTAACTACAGTAAGCGAATATATTGAGGTGGAAGACCTAATTAGTGCAAATATACGTTCAGCCCATAATAAAGCTACGATAAAGAAATTCAATCAAATTAGTTCTTTTAAAGATATAATGCAAGACTATGAGAAGGAATTATTGTTAGATGTAATGAAGAATTGTAAAAGCACCCAGGAGATGTCATATATTTTAAAGCTGGACCCTAGTACAATACGAAAAAAGTTTAAAAAACTAAATATTGATAACCCATTTTAAAGAGGAATATTTTCTTTTGGAGGAAAATATTCCTCTTTAATTTATTATGGAAAAATAGTCACTTTATACAATGTAAAAGGAATATTATCCTCTCATTTCTTATTGGAGATTTATTCCTATAAATTAAAGACTGGTTAACTACTGACTTTGGCAGGTTGTATAACTTGGCATGATTATTGCTCTAATACATTAATAAATAAAAACAATAATGGAGGGAGTACAATGACAACAAAACAAAATAACCAACCTGCTAGTGCTTTAAATTCTCCAAGATTTTGCAATATGGGAACTTTTATGAGACTGCCAAAACTACAGACGTTAGATGATTTAGATTTTGCTATTGTCGGTATACCATTCGATACTGCTAGCTCATTCAGAACAGGTGCTAGATTTGGTCCTAATGCAATAAGAAATATTTCTGCAATGATAAAGCCAAATAATGTTATGCTTGAGGTAAATGTTTTAGAAGAGTTAACTGGAGCAGACTATGGAGACATAAGCGCAATACCAGGATATATACTACCTACCTATGAAAATATTGAAAATGAACTAATTCCAATAGTTGATGCAGATGTAATTCCGATTAGTTTGGGTGGAGATCATTCTATTACATTGGCAGAGCTTAGAGCGGTTGCAAAAAAACACGGACCTGTATCACTAATTCATTTTGATTCACATGCTGATATTAATGATTTAGTTTTTGGAGAAAAATATAATCACGGTACACCATTTAGAAGAGCAGTAGAAGAAGGAATTATAGATCCTAATCATTCTATACAAGTGGGCATGAGAGGTTCATTATATGACCCAGATGAATTTAAAAAATCGGCAGAATTAGGATTTAAACTACTGCCAGCATATAAGGTTAGAGAACTAGGAATTCGAGAAGTTGGAAGAATAATCAGAGAAAGAGTGGGGGATAGGCCAACCTTCTTTACTGTTGATATCGACTTTGTAGATCCGGCATATGCGCCTGGAACAGGAACCCCCGAAGTAGGAGGATTTACTTCTTATGAAGCTTTATCTCTTATTAGAGAAACTAAAGAAGTGAACTTTGTTGGATTTGACATTGTAGAGGTACTTCCTGCATATGACCACGGAGAAATAACAGCTTATATGGCTGCAAACATTGCTTTTGAATTCATATCAATGCTTGCATTGAAAAAGAAAAACAAGAAATAGCACAAGGGTCAGGCAGATTCTATTATGCAACAAACTTTAAATGATTTATGTTTTTGATAACTTTTTAGATAGCTATAGATGTAAGATAATCAGCATTAAAATTTGAAATTGAATATGAATAAAATAGAGCACTAATGCAAACGTTTCTTTATCTGTTTTATTCGTATTCAAATATATATTTAAATTTAGATATCTATAGACATAAATGCACTATGCAATTTACTAATAAGGTTTGTAGCATAATTGGGAAAACGCTATCACGACAATATGATAGGAGGAAACCATATGGGTGACAATGTAGTAAAGCTTAAAGAAGATGGAATAGACATAAGTGAAAATAAGAAACTTGACTCAATAGAACTAGATAGAAAAAGCTACATAATAGGACTACTTAAATTTATTGTATTCACAGGGATTGCAGTATTGGTATTTTTTATTCCATTAAATATTAATGGGAAATCAGATGTTCTTTTTAGTACGATTTATAATTTCTTTATAGACGCCTTGGGGAATTTTGGACTTTGGATGGTTACCTTAGTCATAATAATAAATGCAATTTTAAGCTTTTATGGAAAGTTTATAGTAAAAGGAGAATCCAAAATTGAAGAATACTATGCAGGAGATTCAATACTACATCCATTTTTTTATCTACTTGGAGCAGTATTCATGACAGTATATTCGTTGAACGCAACTATTGAAGGATTTAATGCAACAGAAGTAATTGTTGGGCCTGCCACTGGAGGAACGGTGGTTCCATCTATAGTTATGGGAGTTGCGTGGATTATTCCTGTAGGAGCCTTCTTTATACCTTTCTTATTAAACTATGGAGTAATTGATTTATTTGGAGCAGTACTTGAACCATTCATGAGACCTGTATTTAAGGTGCCTGGAGCAAGTGCAGTTGATGCCATGACTTCATTTGTTAGCTCATCTTCAATGGCAGTACTAGTGACAAGCAGACTGTATAAAGCTAAAGTATACACTAAAAGAGAAGCAGTAGTTATTGCTACAAGCTTTAGTGCTGTAAGTGTCGGTTTCGCATATCTTGTCATCAAAACAGCAGGATTAGAAGACTATTTTATTCCAGTTTACTTCACTTCTTTCTTTATTGCATTCTTAATTACAGGCATAATGGTCAGAATACCACCTTTATCAAGAAAACCTGATATTTATGCTGATGGTAGAATTCAGGACCAACAAGAAGTTTCAAAGAAAGCAACCTTTGGGATGGGTAATTTTAAGAAAGGTATTAATCGAGCAATTAAAAAAGCTTATACTGCAGAAAGCATTTTCAAAGAAGTAAAATCAAGTTTGATAGATGGATACGTTGTATTTCCAAAGGTATTGTCATTATTATCTGCTGCTGGCATACTGGGACTAATAATAGCAGAATATACTCCATTCTTTGAGTGGATAGGTTATTTGTTTATTCCTTTGTTAAAATTATTCGCTATACCTAATGCGCCTGAAATAGCTGCTAGTATTCCTATAGGAATAGCTGAAATGTTTCTTCCAGTTCTTTTAATAGCTGATAAAGTAGAGTTGTTAGATATTGGCGCTAGATATTTTGTCACTACAGTGTCTATGGTACAAATAATCTTTTTATCAGAAACAATAGTTGTTATGCTAGCAACAAAGCTGCCAGTAAAATTTAAAGAATTAGTCATTTGTTTTTTTGAAAGAACACTATTAGCAATACCTATTGTAGCGTTATTTATGCATATACTTTTCTAAAGAGTCAGGATCTCCTGACTCTTTTTTCTAGTTATATTCAATATTTGTATAGTATGATATAATATAAAATGTAAAAATTTCTTTATTCAGGAGTGGTAAATTTGTCAGAAATAAAGGGTATCGAAAGGAAACCAAAGCATATAACGAGCATTGGTGGTCAGGCCTTAATAGAGGGTGTAATGATGAAGGGGCCGAAAGACATTGCAATAGCAGTAAGAAAGCCAGATAATGATATTGAGGTTAAGAAGGAAGCAATAAATACATTATCAACAAAATATAGATTCTTAAAATGGCCATTTATCAGAGGTGTAGTTGGATTAATAGAAGCAATGGTGATAGGAGTTCAGTCACTTATGTATTCAGCACAATTTTATGAAGAAGAAGAGGAGACAGAGCCTGGAAAGCTTGATAAGTTTTTTGACAAGGTGTTTGGAGATAAGGCTGAAGATATTGCTATATACTTTTCAGTATTTTTATCACTCCTTATAGCAGTATTCGTATTCATGCTAGGGCCATCATTTTTAACAAATTTTTTGAAGACAAAGATAGCAATTCCCATATTGCTAAATCTTGTCGAAGGTGTAGTCAGAATAATGCTATTCTTGATATATGTCATTGCAATATCTAAGATGAAAGATATTCAGAGAGTGTTCCAATATCATGGAGCAGAGCACAAGACCATTCATTGTTATGAGCATGAAGAAGAGCTTACAGTTGAAAACGTAAAGAAATATCCAATACTTCATCCTAGATGTGGAACAAGCTTTTTATTTATGGTTATGATAATAAGTATTTTAGTATTTTCTTTCTTTGGATGGCCAAGTCCATTACAAAGATTTATAATAAGAATAGTAATGCTTCCTGTAATAGCTGGTATATCATATGAAATAAATAAACTAATAGGTAAAAGTGATAGTAAATTAGCATATTTTCTTTCATATCCAGGCTTGATGATTCAGAAGCTAGCTACGACAAGAGAGCCAGATGGAAACCAAATAGAAGTGGCAATAGAAGCATTAAAGGGAGTTTTAGTTGAGGATAAGGAGGCAGATCGTTGGTAATGGAGAAGCTTACAATTGCTAAACTGCTTCAAAAAAGCATAGATATGTTAGAAAAAGGGGATTATAACAATCCCCTTCTTGATGCTCAGCTTCTATTATGTTATACACTGAATGTTGATAAAATATATATTTATACACATAAGGATGAGCAGATAGATGCTGAAGCTGTGGATAAGTTTTTAAAATTAATTAAAAAACGAAGTCAGGGGTATCCACTACAATACATTTTAGGAACACAAGAATTTATGGGGTTAGACTTTTTTGTGAAAGAAGGGGTGTTGATACCACGGCCAGATACAGAAACTTTGGTTGAGCATATAATTAATGTAGTTAAAAGTGGTTATTTTGGTGAAAAGAAAACTATTAATATTGTGGATATAGGGGCTGGGAGTGGAGCAATAACACTTAGTCTAGCTCATTATTTAGATAATGCACATGTTTATTCCATAGATATAAGTGACTCTGCACTTGAAGTCACAGACATAAATCGTAAAAGATTAAAGCTTGAATCTAGAGTTGAGCTTTTAAAAGGGGATCTGCTAGAACCCCTAGATTTTTTATCGCTTTATGGTATGATTGATATAATAGTCTCAAATCCTCCATATATTTCTTCTAAAGAAATAGGTACGCTTCAAACAGAAGTAGCAGAATACGAACCAAGACTTGCCCTTGATGGAGGGGATGATGGACTTGATTATTACCGAAGAATAGTATCTGAAAGTATACCGTATTTATCTGAAAAAGGTGTGGTAGCCTTTGAAATAGGGTATAATCAAGGAATCGAAGTAAAACAGCTTTTGAATAATAGTGGATATTTTAAGAGAATAGAGATAAAAAAGGACCTTTCAGGACATGATAGAGTAGTAACTGGATACCGTCATTAGGATATACAGGGGGGGGGACTGAATAATGAAATTACTAAATGCTTTTATAGCCTTCTTCAAAATAGGTGCATTTACGCTTGGTGGAGGTTATGCTATGCTGCCACTTATTCAAGCAGAGGTAGTAGATAAGAAAAAATGGCTAAGCAATGAAGAGTTTATTGATACTATAGCAATAGCTCAATCATCACCAGGACCAGTAGCAGTAAATAGCTCTATATTTATTGGATATAAGCTGAGTGGAGTAATAGGTTCCATAGTTTGTACATTAGGAGTAGTACTACCTTCGTTTATTTCTATATTGCTAATAGTTAAATTTCTTTATCAATATAGAAATAATGAAATAATAGACCAAGTGTTCTCTGGCATCAGACCAGCAGTAGTAGCACTTATTTTTTCATCGGTATACAAGTTGGCTAAGACTTCAAAGCTAAATAAATATACATTACTTATCTCTCTATTATCTCTTATGGTTATAGTACTATTTAATGTCAGTCCTATAATAGTGATACTGTCAGGTGGACTAGGAGCAGTAGTATATTTTAAAGTAAAGGAGAGAAAAGAATGCTAATAAAACTTTTTATTTCCTTTTTCAAGATAGGTGCATTTAGCTTTGGCGGCGGTTATGCTATGCTTCCATTTATTCAAGAGGAAGTTATAGAAGTGCATCATTGGTTAACTGCAAGTGAGTTTGTTGACATACTTGCAATAGCACAGATGACTCCAGGACCTATAGCCCTAAACAGTGCTACATTCATAGGGTATAGACTTGGTGGCATATGGGGTTCTTTATCTGCGACAACAGCAGTCGTCATGCCTTCATTCATAATAATACTTACAATAGCGCACTTCTTTAACAAGTTTAAAGAGTCCCAAAATGTTCAGTGGGCATTTAAAGGTATCAGGCCAGTTGTATTAGGACTCATAGCATCTGCTGGTATATCTGTAGCCAAGGGAACCATAGTAGATTTGAGAAGTACATTTATTGCAGTGTCATTATTTTATTTGTTATCTTTCAAAAAACTCCATCCTATTGTAGCTATTGTTATAGCAGGAGTGATGGGAGTAATATTGTATTAATACAAAAATTTAACTTTCAATGTATTACAAAAAAATAGAAAATATGTTATAATATAAAGTCGGACAATTCAGTAATCGAGGTGAAAAAAATGTTAGATAAATTAAAATTCATAGAGCAAAAATACAATGAACTAAGCGAAAAGATAAGTGACCCAAATATAATAAATAATATATCAGAATGGCAGAAATATGTTAAAGAACATGCAGAAATAGAACCTATAGTTGTAAAGTTTAGAGAATATAATGAAGCAGCTGAGCAGCTAGAAAGCGCAAAAGAAATGCTTAAGGAAAAACTAGATGAAGAGTTTAAAGAGATGGTTAAGCTTGAGGTTGTAGAGTTAACTGAAAAAAGTGAAGTACTCTTAGAAGAGCTAAAAATGCTTTTAGTACCAAAAGATCCTAATGATGAAAAGAATGTTATAGTTGAGATTCGTGCAGGTGCTGGTGGAGATGAGGCAGGTATATTCGCAGGGGACTTATTTAGAATGTATACAAGATATGCAGAGAGACAGCGCTGGAAGATTGAAATGATGAGTTCTAACGATCAAGGAATCGGTGGGTTCAAAGAAGTTATATTCCTGATAAAAGGTAAGGGCGCTTACAGCAGGCTTAAGTATGAAAGTGGGGTTCATAGAGTTCAAAGGGTGCCTGCTACTGAATCAAGTGGAAGAATCCACACATCTACAGCAACAGTTGCAGTTCTACCAGAAGCAGATGATATAGATATTGATATCAATCCTAATGACGTACGTGTAGACGTGTATCGTTCATCAGGTAATGGAGGACAGAGCGTTAATACAACTGACTCTGCGGTTAGACTTACACATATACCTACAGGAATGGTTGTTGCATGTCAGGACGAAAAATCACAGCTTAAGAATAAAGAAAAAGCCTTTAAGATTCTTAAAGCTAGACTATATGATAAGCTTATTGAAGAACAAAATGCTGAAATAGCACAAGAGAGAAAAAGTCAAGTTGGCTCAGGTGATAGAAGTGCTAAAATAAGGACATATAATTTCCCACAAGGAAGAATAACAGATCATAGAATAAATGTAACAGTATATAAGCTTGATGCATTTTTAGATGGAGATATTACTGAAATGCTTGATGCACTTATAACAAGTGACCAGGCTGAAAAACTTAAGCAGGTTGAATAAGTGGTTTAAAGAATGCTTTAAAGCATTCTTTAAACTTTTAATGATTTTATTGTAAACGCTTTGAAAACGTTTGCGGACGATAGGGGTAAACATAAAAAAGGGGAGATGATTTAAGTGAAGGGAGATTTTGTTTTTTTATTAGATATTGCTATTATCCTTTTATTTGCTAACATGGGAGGATATCTAAGTCACAAGCTGAAGCAGCCTGCAGTTTTGGGGCAGATTATAGCAGGTCTAATACTTGGCCCTTCTATTTTAAGTCTAGTTAAATCGACAGAGATAATTAGCCATTTAGCTGAGGTTGGAGTAATATTACTTATGTTTATAGCAGGTCTTGAAACTGATATAGATGATTTGAAGGCTTCAAGCAAATCTTCTACATTGATTGCATTAGGAGGAGTAATGCTTCCATTAGGCTTGGGGGTATTAGCAATATTGCTTATGAAGCCACAGGCAAATCTTACTGAAGGATTGTTTGTTGGAGTCATTTTGACTGCAACGAGTGTAAGCATAACAGTCGAAGCACTTAGAGATTTACAAAAACTAAGAACAAAACAAGGGATAGGAATACTTGGAGCTGCAATAATGGACGATGTTGTTGGAATTATATTACTCACACTAGTGGTAGGTATTGCAAATCCATCTGAAGGTAATGGATTATTATTAGTAATTGGTAAGATTTTAATATTTTTTATCATTGCAGCAGGTGTTGGAATAGCTTTTTCAAAGATACTTACGAAATATGCACATATATTTAATAAACATAATAGAATTCTTTCATCAGCACTTATATTTTGTTTTTTAATGGCATTTATTGCAGAAGAAATGGGAGTAGCCGCAATAATAGGAGCATATTTTACTGGTGTGGTTTTCTCAACTACTCCACATAGAAACAAAGTATCCCATGAAATACAAAAGATTGCATATTCAATATTTACACCAATATTTTTTATTAACATAGGATTAAGTGTGCAGTTACATAATGCTGGTACAGCTATAGGGTTAAGTATAGTGATTATACTAGCCGCAATAATAGGTAAAGTAGTTGGATGCGGATTAGGAGCTAAGCTTTCTGGTTTCAAAGGCATAGAATCAGTACAAGTTGGAATTGGAATGATCCCTAGATCAGAGGTTGCATTAATAGTGACAAATCTTGGACTTAAGCTAGGGGTTATAGGAAATGATATATTCACATCCATAATTCTTATGGTACTAGTATCTACGATTATTACACCACCGCTACTTAAGATTATGTTCAGCAAAGGAGAACAGAAGAACTTTAAACTTGCTAAAGAAGCTAAAGCTTAGCTGAAACAATGATCCCAATTATAAAACCGATAACTAAGCCTATAGTTGAAGCCCTTCCTTTGTGAAGGGCTTTTGCATTTGGAATAAGCTCACCACAAGTAATATAGAGCATAGTTCCGCCTGCAAAAGCTAAACATAGACCAATAAAAAAGTTAGAAACACTACCTAATAAAGAGCCAATCAAAGCTCCCAGGCCAGTTGGAAGACCAGCTAGAAGAGTGAGCATAACTACCTTAAGCTTAGGGGAACCACTTATTCTAAGTGGTGTTGCCATTGCTACACCTTCAGGAAGATTGTGTAATGCAATTACTAATGTCATTGTTATTCCCATTTCAGGAGTTAGCATAAAGCCCGATCCTATAGCTAATCCCTCAGGGAGATTATGCATAGCTATTCCTATCCCAAGTAAAGCACCTGTTTTAAAAAAACCATTATTTATGTTTTTCGCATATCTAGCATTTTTTGGAGAAGGGATGAAGTCTTCTATAAGAAAAATCATCAATATCCCTAATATTATTCCTAGTATTTCAACCCATAATCCGCTTATTTCATAAGCTTCAGGCAACAGATCGAAGGCTACAACAGCAAGCATAAGGCCACTTGTAACTCCCAAAATCATGCCTATAAGTCTTGTATTAGGCTTTACAATAGATAAAGCAATTAATCCTCCTAGACCAGTTCCGAATATTCCCACCATAGAACCAATTACAGTAGCAAAAAAAACATCAGACATTCTAACACCCCTTGTTTATACCATTATAGTCTATGTTTATTCTGGCACTGTCTTTTGAATAACTAATTTTTTGGTTTTCATGATCTAATCCTTGACCACTCACTATTATTCATATAATATATATTTTGATAGTTTGTTGCAGATAATATTTATATTCATATTGCGATTTAATGAAAAGAAGGGGAAAATATGGAAACAAAAGATACAAAAATATTAAAAATAGATTCTAATAATCCTGAAATAGATAAAATACAGCAGGCCGCTGAAATGATAAAACAAGGCGGTATTGTTGCATTTCCCACAGAAACAGTTTATGGATTAGGCGCGAATGCATTAGATGAACAGGCTATAGATAAAATATTTGAAGCAAAAGGAAGACCGCAGGATAATCCACTTATAGTACATATAAGCGAAATAAGTCAGTTAGATGAACTAGTAGAAAACATACCTGAAAAAGCGTTCCCATTGATGAAGAGGTTTTGGCCAGGTCCATTAACACTTATATTCAATAAAAGTAATAAAGTGACTGACAAGATTACAGGCGGATTATCAACAGTTGCTATAAGAATGCCAAATCATAATATAGCTTTACAGCTCATAAAACATTCAGCTCTACCGATTGCAGCTCCCAGCGCAAACATTTCTGGTAAACCAAGCCCAACAGAATCATCTCATGTAATAGAAGATCTCTTTGGTAAAATAGATATAATAATAGATGGAGGAAGTACAGGAGTTGGACTTGAATCCACAGTTCTTGACGTTTCCTCAGAGATACCTGTAATATTAAGACCGGGTGGAATAACGCTTGAACAGCTGTTGGATATTTTTCCAAAGGTTGAATATGACCCTGCTCTTGAAAGTCTTAATCAAGATATAATACCAAAATCGCCTGGACAGAAATATAGACATTACTCTCCTAAAGCAAAGATGAAAATAATACAAGGTAAGGTAGAAGATATCTGTTACAGCATAAATGAACTGATTAAACAATATGAAAAAGATAAAATGAAAGTTGGCATAATGGCAACAAAACAAACGCATCATAAATATAATAATACAGAAGTATTGATAGTAGGAGATAGAGAAAAGCCTGAAACAATAGCAGCAAATCTTTTTAGTACTCTAAGAGAGTTTGACAAGCTCGGAGTAGACATAATATTAGCGGAAGGAATTGATGAAGCCGGAATCGGTAAAGCTGTCATGAATAGGATGAAAAAAGCAGCTGGAGGAGATATATTATACACTACTTAACACTACTTAAAGGAGGAACTTGTGATGAAAACTGTTCTTTTCGTCTGTACTGGAAACACTTGCCGCAGTAGCATGGCAGAGTGGCTTTTTAAAGACATGATAAAAAATATAGATATACTAAAAGATATAAAAGTCAGTTCAGCAGGCGTGTTTGCGTTGCCAGGCCAGAATGCATCGAAGCAAGCTATTACTGCTATGCAAAAATATAGCATAGATTTAAATAAGCACAGCTCATCACAACTAACCAAAAAACTAGTTGATAAAGCAGATTTGATTTTAACAATGACTGTGAATCATAAATATGCATTGCTAAATATGGTACCAGATGCAGTCAGTAAAACTTTTACATTAAAAGAATATGCTTACGGCGGAAATACATCATCACTGGATATTGCAGATCCTTATGGAATGCCAGTAGAACGATATGAGCAATGCCTTGATGAAATAAGAGAAGCACTTACAAAGGTTATAGAAAAAATGAAATAAATTGAAAAAATATTCAGGAGGGATGAGCATGAAAATAGCACTAGGTAGTGACCATGGTGGATATGAACTAAAAGAACATATAAAAAAATACCTTGAAGAAAAAGGCATAGAATATGTAGATTGTGGAACGAACTCTACAGAGTCAGTAGACTACCCAGAGTTTGGCCAAAAGGTGGCAGATGTAGTAAAAAAAGGCGAATGCGAAAGAGGAATAGTATGCTGCGGTACTGGTATAGGAATATCAATATCGGCGAATAAAGTCCCTGGAATAAGATGTGCATTGTGTAGTGACTGTTATTCTGCTAGAATGTCAAGAGAACATAATAACGCAAATGTCTTAGCACTAGGGGCAAGAGTAATAGGAAGAGATCTTGCACTAGAAATAGTTGATACATGGCTTAAAACAGAATTTCAAGGCGGAAGACATGAAAGAAGAGTGAACAAAATAACAGACATAGAAAATATGTATGTTATATGATACTATACAGATTGAAAAATAAATAATAAGGGGAGATAAAATGAGTAAAGTAACAGTTATGGATCATCCACTAATAAAGCATAAGTTAACATTTATCAGAGACAAAAACACAGGGTCAAAAGAATTTAGAGAGCTAGTAAAGGAAGTTGCAATGCTTATGGCCTATGAAGTAACAAGAGAGCTTCAGCTTGAAGAAATAGAAATAGAAACACCTATTATGAAAACAAAATCAGAAGTTATTTCAGGCAAAAAATTAGGTATAGTACCAATATTAAGAGCAGGGTTAGGAATGGTAGAAGGAATGCTTAATCTTTTACCAGCAGCAAAAGTAGGTCACGTTGGACTATATAGAGATCCAGAAACGTTACAACCAGTAGAATACTACTGCAAGCTTCCAACAGATGTTGAAGAAAGAGAGCTAATAGTGCTTGATCCAATGCTAGCTACAGGAGGTTCAGCAAAGGCTGCTATTACATTCTTAAAAAATAAAGGTGCAACAACCATAAAGCTTATGTGCTTAATAGCGGCGCCAGAAGGAATAAAAGCAGTTCAAGAAGCACATCCAGATGTAGACATATACGTAGCAGCAGTAGATGAAAAATTAAACGATCATGCATATATAGTACCAGGTCTAGGAGACGCTGGCGATAGATTGTTCGGAACAAAATAGATTCTTCAATCACGTAAATAAAGACGGTTCTTATTTGCCTCAAAAGGTAAGCGAGAACCGTTTTGCTTTTGTCATACGGGGACTACCATATCTGATGTATAGTTTTCATCTATACAATTTCGCTTGATGATAGAAATATCCTATTGGTACTTTTTTAATATTGTATTATGTACAAGCTGTATAATACAATATTAATAAATTTGCTAAAGGAGGGTTTCGAATATGAAAAAAGAAATAAGTATAAAAAAAGTCAAAGATGATGCTGAACAATTATATAGAAAAGGTGATTTTTTCTGCTCAGAAGCTATTGTATGTTCAATAAAAGAAAACTTTGGGATTGATATGCCAGACGAGATGATAGCCATGGCTTCAGGGTTCCCTATAGGAATAGGTAAATCTAAGTGTGTATGTGGAGCAGTTTCTGGTGGAGTAATGGCTTTAGGGTATTTCTTCGGTAGAACTAAAGGTGGAGATCCTAAGGTTCAAAATACTCTTAAGCTGGCTAATGAGCTTCAAGAAAGCTTTGCCAATAATCATAAAGTGCTATGCTGTAAAGTTTTAACTAGAGGAATGGATATGGGCTCAGGAGAACATAAAGAGCAATGCATATCTTTTACTGGAGAGATAGCTCAAAAAGCTGCAGAAATAATAGTTAGAGAACTAAATCTAGTAAATATTGACGAGTAGTGGAGAAAAAATATGACGAAAGTGATAAAAAAGCTACCTATACCTATAGCTGGGCTAATGCTTGCTTTAGCAGCTAAAGGCAATCTGGTTCTGTCATATGGAAGTGTCTATAGAAATATATTTGGAAGTATTTCAGCAATACTATTTATATTGCTTATAATGAAAGCTATTACCAATCCAAAATCTGTATCAGATGGATTAAATAGCCCTGTTGTTGCAAGCGTAATGCCTACTTTTTCAATGGGAATGATGCTGCTTGCCACATATTTAAAGCCTTATTTACCATCATTATCATTTTATATGTGGATAGTAGCAATTGTCTTACATTGCATATTCATAATTGTTTTTACCAAAAGATATATATTCAAATTTGATATAAAGAAAGTCTTTCCTAGCTACTTTGTTGTATACGTAGGGATTGTAGTTGCAAGCGTAACAGCTCCTGCTTTCAACATGCTTAGTCTTGGGCAGTATATATTTTGGTTTGGATTTGTGTCATATCTAGTTTTACTGCCAATAGTGTTGTATAGAGTTTTTGCTGTTAGAGCTATACCAGAACCTGCATTGCCTACACTTGTTATTTTTGCAGCGCCGGCAAGTCTTTGTTTGGCAGGATATATTAATTCATTTCAACAGAAAAGCATGGCAATACTCTCATTCTTGACTGCATTGTCGTTGCTTATGCTAGCTTGTGTGTTGTTATATTTTCCAAAGCTTCTTAAGCTAAAATTTTATCCCAGCTATTCAGCTTTTACTTTCCCGTTAGTAATAAGTGCCATTGCAATCAAATTGACTAACGGATTTCTGGTTAATGCTGGTAAAGTTACACATCTAAAATATATAGTAAAAATAGAAGAATTATTAGCAGTTTCAGTTGTAATATATGTTCTAGTAAGATATACTCAGTTTCTTTTTACAGACTAGACAAAATTGTATGTTTATAAAATAACGAGGATAACAGCTAGATTTTTAGTTGCTATCCTCTTTATTTTGATTTTACATAGTATACAATAATATATTATTTTTCTACATTTAACGACATTTTTAAGTAAATTTATTGCATATAAATCTCTATGATGATAAAATATGCCATAAAGTATAAAAATGTAAGATGACAAAAAAAGTTGTCTACAAAAACTAGGCAATAAGTAGGATCAATACTATAATAAGGGGGCAAAAATAACTATGAAAAAGAAGATTATATTTTTATTATTAATTAGCTTAACGGCGGTACTGTTTACTGGTTGTATGGAATTTGAGATGGGAATGAAGATAAATAAAGATAATACAGGAAATATGAATCTACTTTTTGCTTATGATGAAGAACTATTAGGAGAATATATAGGGGCAGAAGAAAATCCAGTGGAAGAGTTAATGGATATAGGAGATGTAGCAAAGACTGAAGGTGTAGAGGTTATTCAAAAAGACCTAGAATACACAAAAAACGATGCACTATATAAAGGTAAAAGTGTAGATTTTAAATTTGATGATATGAAAGTGCTTTATAATGAAATGGAGAATGATGAATTCATTATAATAACAGACTTAGGGGAGGGAGTTTGTAGAGTTGATGTAAATTTTAAGGTTGATGAAAAAGCAACTGCTAGTGAAGCAGATTCAGGAAATATGGAGGATTTATTTACAAAGGAACTATTTAAAGAATTAGGAGGAAGGACTGAATTTATTTTTGAAACCGAATATGAGGTAAAAAATCATAATGCGGACTACATAACAGAAGATGGAAAATACGTTTGGGATTTATATGATGCAATTTCTGGAACGAAAGATAAATCTGTATTTGTAGAGTTTTATACAGGACAAGAGGTATTTAATGATTCTGTATCTAGTGTATCTGAATTATTTTCAAATCGACAAGAATTAGAAGCAAGTATTAAATTAGATGTAACTAATAAAGATTTCCATGGTAAAGCCCTTCAAGCGATAGGTATTCTACAAGGTACAGAGAAAGGCTTAGAGCTAGATAAACAATTAACTCGTATTGAAGGAGCAGCAATGTATGCACGACTATTAGGCTTAGAAGATGAAATAAAAGAATTTAAAATAAGTAATCCAGAATATAGTACTGGATTTAATGATGTACCAAAGTGGGCAGAACCAACAATCAATTATTTACACTATAAAGGCTTAGTAAACGGTATATCAAATGATAAATATGGATCAAAGGACAATATGACAGAACAGCAATTTACTACACTAGTATTGAGAGCACTAGGCTATGATGATAGCTCAGGTGAATTTAAATGGAACAGCGCAAGTGCAAAAGCGTTAAAGGTTGGACTATATGCAAATGATGCAGTTCAATATAATTCAGTAGTTTCGCCACAGCTAACAAGAAGAGGTATGAGTTACATATCGTATAATGCACTATTCTTTGAGCACAAGTTAACAGGAAAACTATTAATAAATAATTTAAAACATTAATGAATTAACCTCTAGTTTGATTATGACTAGAGGTTTTTTACTTGGAAGCTTTTTTTACCTGTTTGTAACTTTTTTTATGATAGGTTTTATGATAAACTTTATATAATTATTTTAGTAATCACAAAGGAGATGAATGTGTGAGACCGTCATGGGATGAATACTTTATGGAAATAGTAAATGTAGTAAAGAAAAGATCAACTTGTAGTAGAAGACAGGTTGGAGCTTTAATAGTAAAAGATAAAAGAATACTTTCAACAGGATATAATGGAGCACCAACGGGACTGAAACATTGTGAAGAAGTTGGGTGCTTGAGAGAAAAGATGAATATCCCATCAGGACAAAGACATGAGCTTTGTAGAGGACTGCATGCAGAACAAAATGCAATAGTTCATGCAGCAAATTCAGGAGTGAGCATAAAGGGCGGTACAATATATGTTACTGATCAGCCGTGTGTACTTTGTGCCAAGATGATAATCAATGCGGGTATAGAAAGAGTGGTATTTGGAAGTGGATATCCAGACGAGCTTTCTAAACAACTACTAATTGAAGCAGGTATTGAGCTAGTTAAATTTCATAACAAATAGGAAGTTAGGGCAAGTTAAGAATAGTACTCTCTTACTTCTGCAATAAACATTTAATATAGTAAGCAACAATTGGAAAATTCAGTATTTGATACATATGAATGCATACTGTTTTATTCTCAAGATTGACTTAATATAGTATTTAGAGTAAAATCAATATGAGAGGGTATGCTTGTTTACAATGTGCTTCTAGAAGATTTCCGTAAAGCGGAACAAAAGAAGGAGTGTTTATAAATGACTAATTATTATTTGGCTTTTTTCATTCCACTTATTTTAGCTTATCTATTCACACCTGTAGCTAAAATAATAGCCAAAAAAATTGGTGCAATCGATGTACCAAAAGATGACAGAAGAGTACACAAAGTACCGATTCCTAGACTCGGTGGCTTAGCCATATATATAGCTTCAATGATTGCGATGGTTATGTTCCTACCTTTTGATAAGGCTACAGCAGCAATAATGATAGGCGGAACGATAATCGTAATAACAGGAATAATTGACGACGTAAAGCCGATGCCCGCTAAACTAAAGCTCGTACTACAAATATTAGCAGCTTTTGTATTAATAATGGGTGATGTAAAGATTGAGTTTATAACTAATCCTTTTGATAAAGGAGATGGCTTACTATACTTAAAAGGCTTCTCAGTACCAATAACTATTTTCTGGGTAGTAGGGATAACAAACACATTGAACTTAATTGATGGACTAGATGGACTATCAGCAGGAGTGGCTGCAATAGCTGCTGTGTCACTATTTTTCGTTGCGTCAGGATTTGGATATGTTCAAGTAATGATAATGGCTGCAATCGTTGCAGGCTCAGCGTTTGGATTCTTACCTCACAACTTTAACCCAGCTAAAATATTTATGGGAGATACAGGAGCATTATTCTTAGGATTTATGCTATCAGCTATAGCAATAGAAGGTGTAATGAAGAGCTTTGCTACCATAGCGATAGTAGTTCCAGTACTTGTATTAGGACTTCCTATATTTGATACTACCTTTGCAATATGCAGAAGATTAATAAACAAAAGACCTATAATGGAAGCAGACAAAGGGCATGTTCATCATAGATTACTAGCAAAAGGTCTAAGTCAAAAGCAAACAGTTATGGTACTATATATGGTAAGTGCAGCATTAGGAACAGTAGCAGTATTATTAGCAGATGTAAGATCAGACCATGGAGTAATAATATTAGGGGTAGTTTTCTCACTTGTAATATTAGGTGCTGCAAGACTTGGTGTTATTGATATTAAGAGAAAACAAAGGAGTAAAAGATAAAGGGGACTGTGATTTATGAAAAAAATTAAAGTACTGACCGTGTTTGGGACAAGGCCTGAGGCAGTTAAAATGGCACCAATAGTAAAAAAGCTGAACCAAAATGAAAACATAGACCATAAAATTTGTGTTACAGCTCAGCATAGACAAATGCTGGATCAAGTACTTGATGTATTTGGAATAACTCCAGACTATGATATGAATATATTTGCACCAGGGCAAACATTAACTCAGATTACAACAAGATCATTAGAAGGTTTAGAAGCGATAATAAAAGAATTTCAGCCAGATGTGCTTTTAGTTCAAGGCGATACAACTACGGTATTTACAGGAGCACTGGCAGGCTTCTATCATAAGGTTAAAATTGGACACGTAGAAGCAGGGCTTAGAAGTCATGACATGTATTCTCCATATCCAGAAGAAGCGAATAGAAAGCTAACGGGAATTATTACAGATTTCCATTTTGCTCCTACAGAAACAAGCAGGCAGAATCTGTTAAACGAAGGATATGATGATAGTAAAATATATATCACAGGAAATACAGCAATAGACGCGTTACTTGAAGTTGTGTCAGATGAATACAAATTTGAAAATGATTTATTAAATAGTATTGATTATAAAAATAGAAAGCTTATATTAGTAACAGCACATAGAAGTGAAAATATCGGACAGCCTATGGAAAACATATTTACTGCAATAAGAGATGTAGTAGAAAAAAACAATGATGTAGAGGTTGTATTCCCAATACATTTAAATCCAAAGGTTAGAGATATAGCAAATAGAATACTAAATAATAATGATAGAATTCATGTTATAGAGCCATTAGACTATCTTCCATTTGCAAACCTTCAAGCCAGGTCTTACATGATAGTGACAGACTCTGGAGGAATACAAGAGGAGGCACCCACTCTTGGCAAGCCTGTTTTAGTTGTAAGGAAAGAAACAGAAAGACCAGAGGGAATAGAAGCAGGAACAGCTAAGCTTGTGGGGATAGAGTATGATGACATCTACAGAGAGATGGATATATTAACAAACAATAGAGAAGAATATAATAAAATGGCAAATGCCGTTAATCCATATGGTGACGGAAAAGCAGCAGAAAGAATAGTAGATATAATTGTAAAAAGCTTTTCAGAATCTAACTAAAATTGAACCTTTGACATTATAAAAGCATGTAGGTATTACTTACATGTTTTTATAATATACAGGATCCTTTGATTAAGACTTTCTTACGACATAGAAGGGAAATAAAAATTTTTTATCGAATATGTAAATATAAGTAATACATTTATAAAAGCTGCTATACATGTAAATTATTATATTAAAAAGGGTATAAATAAAAATTACCGTAAAAGGGTGAGTCCATGAAAATACAAGACTTTTTCTCAAAACTTCATATAGACGAGACGAAGCTATTAGAAGCATTGGCAGATACAATATTTGATGGAATAATAATAACAGATTCTAAAGGTACTATTTTATTTGTAAACAAAAGCTGCGAAAAGATTTTAGGATTAATGAAGGTGCAGCTTTTAGATGTGGGCTTCGATAAAATAATCAATGATAAAGAACTTATATACAGTATCAAAGACGGAATAAAACCCATAGAGAAAAAAACACTTATAAACGACAAACCCATTTATTTTAGAAGTACTCCGTATTTTATAGATGACAAGCGTGTTTTCAATATAATAGTTATTAAAGATATTGCTAATGAAATGGATTCACAGTACAAGCTTAAAGAGTTAAAAGACAGCATGGAAATGATAAAGGACATCTTAGATCATGCTTATCAAGGAATAGTACTTGTAGACGAAAATGGACGTATAGTAAAGTTTAACTACGAAAGATTACTTGGTATAAAAGAGGAAGATGTATTAGGAAAGCCTGTAGAAGAGGTTATAGAAAATACAAGACTTCATATAGTAGTCAAAACTGGAGAAAAGGAGCTATGTGAGGTTCAAAAAATACAGGGACATGATATGATAGCCAGCCGTACACCTATAATGAAGGATGGGAAAATCATAGGGGCAGTAGGCACAGTTCTTTTCAAGGATATAAAAGAGGTTAAATCATTAGCGCAAAGAATCGAAGTGTTAGAAAGTAAATTTGACAGATATAGAGGCGAAATAAAAATGATAAGGGAGGCAAGATACTCCTTTGACAATATAATTACTCAGAACAAGCAGATGGAACATCTTAAAGACGTGGCGAAAAGAGCAGCCGAAAGTAATTCAACAGTATTGATTATTGGTGAAAGTGGAACAGGTAAGGAATATTTTGCTCATGCAATCCATAAGGCAAGCTACCGCAAATATGGTGCTTTTGTAAGGATAAACTGTGCTGCAATACCTAGAGAGCTTCTAGAGGCTGAGCTGTTTGGATATGAGGAAGGTGCATTTACTGGAGCAAAAAAGGAAGGTAAACCAGGTAAATTTGAGCTTGCCAATGGAGGAACTATTCTTCTAGACGAGATAGGGACTTTGCCTTTAGATATGCAAGCAAAACTTCTAAGAGTATTAGAAGAAAGAGAATTTGAAAGAATAGGCGGCACTAGTCGTATCGACTTGGATATAAGAGTTATAGCTTCAACAAATGAATATCTTGAGGATGCTGTAAAAAAAGGCAAGTTTAGACAGGATTTATACTATAGATTGAATGTAATCAGGCTGAATATACCACCACTTAGAGATAGGATAGACGACATACCAATACTGTCAGAATACCTTTTGCATGATTTAATAAAAAAACTTCACATGGAATATAAAGAGATATCTCCAGAAACAATAAAGGTACTTAAGGAACACAACTGGCCTGGAAATGTCAGAGAGCTTAGAAATGTAATAGAAGTAGCATTAAACCTATCAAATGGAAAGGTAATACTTCCACAGCATCTACCTGAACATCTGATAAAGAATTCAATTACAAACACTAAAACTATAAATGGGCAGAAGATGCTAAAGGACATTGTTGCAGAAGCAGAAATAAAAGCCATAAAAGAAGCTCTGGCTGATTGCGATGGAAATAGAACTCTAGCTGCAAAAAAACTTGGGATACACAGAACTGCATTGTATAAAAAAATAGAATCATATGGACTAGATATCACAGAACTATAAGGTGTATAAACTTTTCTACAATACAAAGTTGGTGTAGACAAATTTATACACCTTTGTTTTTCTTTATAAACGTTCATTTATGGACATTCTACAGCATATTCTTTATTAGATAAAAGACATAGTAGAAAAATTTCTATATATTTTTTATCAAATCAAAAAATTAATAAAAACACAGTGAATACAATTTTTTATGCCAAACAAGTAAAATCAACAGGTTTATCAATATGCACAATGAAAATGTTTGCTTGGCATGATAATTGCTTTAATAAATTACATAAATCTAAAAAAATAAAAGGAGGATACAGAATGAGAGAAGTAGTAATTGTAGGTGCAGCTAGAACACCTGTAGGAAGTTTTGGAGGAAGTTTAGCATCATTATCAGCTATAGACCTAGGAGTTATAGCAGCAAAGGAAGCAATCAAAAGAGCTGGTATAGAGCCAGAAATGATAGACGAAGCAATAATAGGTAACGTATTATCAGCAGGGTTAGGACAAAATCCAGCTAGACAGGTTGTAATAGGAGCAGGATTACCAGATACAACACCTGCCATGACAATCAATAAAGTATGTGGTTCAGGACTTAGAGCAGTAAGCATGGCAGCACAGTTCATAATGCTAGGAGATGCAGACATAGTACTAGCAGGAGGAACAGAAAGCATGAGTAACGCACCATATCTAGTGCCAGGCGCAAGATGGGGACAAAGAATGGGCGATGGCAAAATGATAGACTACATGGTACATGATGGACTATGGGATATATTCAATGAATATCACATGGGAAT
>NZ_JBNPXI010000010.1:0-138718 GCF_050433385.1 Brassicibacter mesophilus | reverse complement strand
GGTGATTTTTTTGTATAACTTCTGTCGCGCACCCGCATAGCGGGTGGTTTATTGTTTCGCACGCTTCGCGAGCTCAACAGGCTAAAGCCCATAATGTGAAAAGCCACATCAACGATGTGGCTTTCTGTTTTCTATACTTCTGTAGTGCTAGAACAATCTATAGCATCGACCTTTTTTCCAAATGCATAAACAACTGCAAATACTGCGATTATAGCTAATGGAAGAACTACTATTACAGGTAACCCAAGTCCCACAGGAATATAACCAAAGATAATTGTTATTGCAGCAACAACAAGGGCATAGTATATCTGTGTTTTCGTATGATCAATATGATCACAAGCAGCACCCATAGATGATAGTATTGTTGTATCAGATATTGGTGAACAATGATCTCCGAAAATAGCTCCTGTTAGAACAGCTCCAGCGCTCATTATAACGTATCCATTTTCAGGTGAGATAGCAAAGGCCAAAGGTATAGTAAGAGGCATCAGTATGCCCATAGTACCAAATGATGTTCCAGTTGAAAATGATATTATAGCACCTAATATAAATATTAAAGTAGGTAGCAGAAACTTTGGAATTGTATTTGAAAGTATTTTTACTAGAAACATTGCAGTTCCAAGTTCTTTTATTACGCTACTTAAAGACCAAGCTAACAATAATATAACTCCTGTTATAACAAGAGACTTAGTTCCTTGTACCCAAGTATCAATTCCATCAGCAAGATTAAATATTTTTTGTTTCATACCTATAATTAATGTTACTATACTAGAAAAAAGTGCTGCTTGAAAAAGAACTATACTAGCGTCAGAAGCTCCGAATGCCTCTCTTATAGCATTGAATGACATTGGTGCATCAGTTAATAGCTTAATAAGTGTTGTATCTTCTCCACCCATTATTGAATTATATCCGTTATAATAAAAACCCAAAAGAGCTGTTAACATTAATGTTCCTATAGGTATTATTGCATTCCAAACGCTTAATTTTATCCCTTCCTTTGGCTCTAAACCTGTAGCTTCTGAAGAAGCCATAGGTTTCGCAGTATCTGAAAGAAGCTTACCTGTTTGTCTTGCTCTTCTTTCTGCCTTAAGCATTGGTCCAAATTCTTTTAATAATAAAGCGGTAAAGACAATAAACGTTAACATTAAAATATTATAAAATCTAAAAGGTATTGTTTCAATAAATATATTATAGGCATTTACATCTTGTCCAATAACTGAATAACCTTCTTTTATTAAACCTATCTCGTAACCTACCCATGTCGATATCAGTGCAATACCAGCTATTGGTGCTGCAGTTGCATCAACTATAAATGCAAGCTTTTCTCTAGAAATTCTCATTTTATCAGTTACAGGTCTCATAATTGGCCCAACTATTAAAGAGTTAGCATAATCATCAAAAAATACACAAATACCTAAGAACCATGTAATAAGCTGTGCACTTTTTGGTGACTTTGCTTTTTTAGCTAGACTTTCTGCAATAGCTTTTGCTCCTCCCATTTTAGATATCAAAGCTATAAGTCCACCTATTGCAAGACACTGCAGTATTATTCCCGCATTCCAAGGATCTGCTAGCGAACTCAATACTTTGTCCATAAGCATTAGAAATCCATTAAACAAAGCACCTAGAATATTGTTCCCAGTAAGCTGAAGTAAAAAAGTACCCGATAAGACCCCAACAAACAGCGACATAACAACATTTTTAGTTAGAAATGCTAAAAGAATAGCCACTATAGGTGGAATCAACGTCCATATTCCAAATTTTCCAGCATTAATCTCTGCAGCACTAGTATCAGCTGCAAGAACCATTGTTGAAAAAGAAAAAACAATCAATAATGCCGTAAGTAAAGTAATAATCCTTTTTGTCATAAAATCTCCTCCTTTTTTGTATAAGTGAATCAGGTCTAGGAGGAGAGTCCATCATAAAATAAAAAAACCTTAAGCTTTCACTCAAGGTTTAATCAACACAAAACAAAAAAATGTGTTCTAATTTGAATGATAGCTCTCCACAAATATAATTTGTGACAGTTCTGTACATATTCTATACAGAACCAGCTATGCAGCCTTAAAGCATCAGCTGCATGCTTCGGCAGTATTACCTTTCATATTGCTTCACAGTGCTTTCCTCCACAATACTACTTTTTAATACTGCACCTCTACCCTTATTATTCACTTGTTTATTATTATGCACTATTATATATAATTAGTCAATAGCTATTTCGCTATTTTATATAGATATATATTCCAAGTATATTGAAGCTATATAATTTTTGTGGTCCAATCCTCTACATTCCAAATATCTGTTACCCATTCTTCATAGAATTCTGGCTCATGAGATACTAATACAACAGTTCCTTTAAACTCTATTAATGCTCTTTTTAATTCTTCTTTTGCATCAACATCTAGATGATTTGTTGGCTCATCTAATACTAACCAGTTTATATCTCTAAGCATAAGCTTGCATAGTCTCACCTTAGCATTTTCACCACCACTTAATACCATCATCTGACTTGTAATATGCTCATTTGATAAGCCACATTTAGCTAAAGCCTGACGCACTTCAAAATTAGTAAGTCCCGGGAATTCATTCCATATTTCTTCAATAGCTGTATTGCTATTATACCTGCTGCTTTCTTGTTCAAAGTATCCTGGATGTAAGTAATCTCCGTGTATTACTTCTCCAGTAATTGGTTTAAGCTTTCCAAGCATAGTCTTAAGAAGCGTAGATTTTCCTAGCCCATTTACACCTCTTATTGCTATTTTTTTCCCTCTTTCTAAAGAGATGTTCAAAGGCCTAGTCAGTGGTTCATCATATCCAATAACTAAGTCATTCGCTTCAAAAATAAATTTGCTAGGTGTTCTTGCTTCATTGAATTTAAATGTAGGCTTAATCTTCTCTCTAGGTTTCTCTAGCATTTCCATCTTATCAAGCTGTTTCTGTCTACTCTTCGCACGTCCAGTAGTAGATATTCTTGCCTTATTTCTTGCAATAAAATCCTCAAGCTTTTCTACTTCTTTTTGCTGCCTTTCATATGCTTGTAGCTGCTGTTGTTTCTTTACTTCATATAGTTGCATGAATTGATCATAATTGCCTGAGTACCTTGTCATCATTGCATTTTCTACATGATATATAACATTTACAACATCATTTAAAAATGGTATGTCATGTGATACTAAAATAAAACTATTTTCATAACTTTTAAGATATCTTTTTAACCACTCAATATGCTCTACATCTAAATAGTTTGTAGGCTCGTCTAAAATAAGTATAGTAGGATTTTGAAGCAGTAGTTTTGTCAAAAGAACCTTAGTCCTCTGACCACCGCTCAAATCCGCAACATCTTTATCAAGTCCGATATCTCCAAGCCCAAGGCCATTTGCTACTTCCTCAATTTTTGCATCTATAATATAAAATCCAGTGTTTTCTAGAATACTCTGAATCGTACCTACATCATCCATCATTTTAGCCATTTCATCTTCAGATACATCACCCATACGACCATATAAATCCATCATTTCAGCTTCTAGCTCAAACATATGCTGAAATGCTTCTCTTAACACTTCACGTATTGATTTCCCTTTTGACAAAATAGTATGCTGATCTAGGTAGCCAACAGTAACTCTGTTTGACCATTCAACATTACCTTGGTCAGGCATAAGCTTTCCAGTAATAATATTTAAAAATGTCGATTTACCTTCACCATTGGCTCCCACTAGACCAACATGCTCTCCTTTTAATAACCTAAAAGATACATCCTCTAATATCTTTCTAGCACCAAAACCGTGACAAACATTCTCAACATTCAAAACACTCATCTTTTTCTATTTCCTTTCATTTAAACGTTTCTATTTGGCTTAATTATTTGGCATTAGCAGGTTCAATATTTATTTTTTTGCCTTTAATTTGGTTGTCTTTCATTATCTTTAGAACTTCTTTTGCATTTTCTCTTGGTACTTCAACAAATGTATATTTATCATAGATATCAATAGCACCGATAACCTTTCCTGATATTCCTGTTTCTCCAGCAATTGCTCCAACAATATCATTTGCTCTAATTTTATGATTCTTACCTATATTTATAAAAAGTCTTACCATTCCTGGTTCTGCACCTGTGTCACTATAAGCTTCTTCAGACATTTCATCACTATCTTTTTGACCTATGGACATCTTTAACAAAGCTGCTGCAACATCCATAGATGTATGATCTTCTTCTAAAAACTTTTCTATAATACCTATATATTTCTCAAGTCCCCCATCATCAAGAACTGCTTTAACTTTCTGCATAAATAAATTTATTTTTATTTCTTCTATATCACTTACAGTAGGTATATCGTGTCTTTTAATTTTTGTTTTAGTATATTTTTGAATATCTTTTAATCTGTATATTTCTTTTCCAAAAGCAAAAGTAAATGCTCTTCCTGTTCTACCTGCACGTCCAGTTCTACCAATTCTGTGAACATAGTATTCTTCATCTTGAGGTACATCATAGTTAAATACAGTTTCAACATCATCAACGTCTATTCCTCTTGCCGCAACATCTGTCGCAACTAATATTTCTATAGTTCCGTTTCTAAACTTATCCATTACTTTATCTCTTTGTGATTGTTTTAAGTCGCCATGAAGAGCATCTGCAAAATATCCTCTACTTTGGAACTGTGCAACAATATCATCAACCTTTCTTTTAGTGTTACAAAATACTAAAGAAAGCTTAGGATTGTACATATCAATTAAGCGACAAAGTATTTCAAATTTATTTTTTTCTTTAACTTCTAAATAATTTTGTTCAATACTTGGTACTGTTAATTCTTTATGCACTACTTTTATCAATTTAGGATTAGTTTGGTATTTCTCTGCTAAACTTAATATTGGTTTAGGCATAGTAGCAGAAAATAAAATTGTCTGTCTCTCAGATGGAGTTTTTTGTAGAATAAGCTCAATATCCTCTCTAAAGCCCATATCAAGCATTTCATCAGCTTCATCCAGTACAATCATATTTAAATGTTCCATTTTTAAAGTGTGGCGTCTCATGTGATCCATCACACGTCCTGGAGTACCAATTACAATTTGAATACCACTCTTTAACGCTTTAATTTGACGCTCTATAGGCTGCCCGCCATAGATAGGCAAGGTTTTAACGTTGTTCTTAAATTGTGCAAGCCTTCTTAACTCTTCAGCTACCTGGATAGCCAATTCTCTTGTAGGACATAAAATTAAGGCCTGTAGTTTTTTTAGGCTAGGATTTACCATCTCTAATACAGGTATACCAAAGGCTGCTGTTTTTCCTGTACCTGTTTGAGCTTGACCTATTACGTCCTTTCCTTCTAGTATATAAGGTATTGCTTGTGTCTGAATAGGAGTCGCCTCTTCGAAACCCATTTCCTTAATTGCTTTATTTATCTCTTTAGATAAATTTAAATCATCAAATCTTGTTTTTTCCATTAATTTTTCCATCCCTTCTAAACATTAGCGTTTTAATTATATATTTATTATTTACTTAATGCAATAAATATTTACACAGAATACCATGTTTTTATAATAAAATTTTGTAATTATTGTTCTCTAAAACAAATAAACATGTAATCCTACTGATTACATGTTTATCATATCTATTTCTACAGTTTTTATAACTTACTGATCTCAACTGCCAATCTTGCTGCAACCTTTGCGTTATTATACACAAGTTGAATATTTGATTCCAAACTCTTTCCTTGAGTAATGCTTTTAACCTTTGATAAAAGAAATGGTGTAGACTCTTTTCCTTTTATCTCTTTAGCTTCAGCTTCAGCTAGTGCATCGTTTATAGCTTTATTTATTATTTCATAGTCCATCTCATATTCTTGTGGAATAGGATTACCAATCACAATGCCCCCTTCAAGATTTAAATCCCACTTAGCCTTTATTGCTTTTGCCAATTCATGTTCTGAATCCACCGTGTAATCTACCTTATATCCACTTTTTCTTGTATAAAAAGCGGGAAAATCTTCTGTTTTAAATCCTACAACTGGTACTCCATATGTTTCTAAATATTCTAATGTCAAACCAATATCTAAAATAGATTTTGCCCCAGCACATACAACAGCTACGCTTGTGCTAGCAAGTTCCTGTAAGTCTGCAGATATGTCAAATGTTTCTTGAGCATTTCTATGAACTCCACCAATTCCTCCTGTAGCAAAAACCTTTATCCCTGCTAATTCAGCAATTATCATTGTTGAAGCAACAGTTGTTGCACCACTTAGTCGTTTTGCAATAATAAAAGGTATATCTCTTCTACTTGTTTTCACTACGTCAGTTCCTTTTCCTAAGTATTCCAGTTCATCTTCTGTTAATCCTACCTTTAACTTCCCATCAATTATGGCTATAGTTGCTGGTACTGCTCCATTTTCTCTGATTATCATTTCAACTTGTTTTGCAGTCTCAATATTTTTAGGATAAGGCATTCCATGAGAAATTATAGTAGATTCTAGAGCTACAACTGGTCTACCTTCTTTTAATGCATCTTGGACTTCTTGCTTAATACATAAATATTGTTTTAACATAACTTCAACTCCTTCATCTTATTAATAATGCTTCCATTCGATATATTAGGGTTTATAGTGTTTTCATGACTTAATGCTAGTACAGATGCAGCCATAGAATATCTCGCTGCATATTCAATATCATAATCATTAATATATGAGTATACCAATGCAGCAATAAAAGCATCTCCAGCCCCTGTGGCATTTATTACTTTGATTTCTGGTGTTTTTATTAGATTAGAATTACATCCATCACTATAGTACACACCTTCTTTACCCAAACTAATAAAGACCCTTTCTACTCCTTTGTTTAAAAGGAAATCTGAAACACGTCTGAGATCGTCATTATTTTTTATCTTTATATCTGTCAAAATCTCAGCTTCATATTTATTAGGCTTAATTGTATGAAAGTATCCTATCATGTCCTTGACCTTCTCAGCCTTAGTAGTTGACACCGTATCCAAAAAGAATGCTTTATGCTTGTAGTTGTTAAGTAAGTACTCAATAGCATCTTTGCGAATATTTGTATCCATAATAATAACCTCAGAGTTTTCTATAACATAGGATTTTGATTTTAAAAAATCAATGTTTATTTCTTCAAAAATATCCATATCTGATATTGCAACCCTCATATCTCCACATTCATCTAATACTGAAAGATATACAGATGATACTGTGTTTTTTAGCGCTAAACAATTATCCATATCTATCCCACAAGCTTTGCATTCATTAAGTATCTTTGCTCCATATAAATCATCGCCAAATGCTGATATTAGTTTAGTCTCAACTCCAAGCTTAGTTAAATTTTCAGCAATATTTCTTCCTACCCCACCTAATGATAACTTTACCTTTCCAGGATTAGAATCCATGTATTTAAGTACACTATGAGTAAAGCCTTGTATATCTATGTTTGTTCCACCTATTACTGTAGCATACTCACTTTCACTTAAAACATATCCCTTGCCCTTTATATATCCCTTCTTTGTCAGATTAGTAATATGCACAGCAACTGATGATCTTGTAATATTAAGAACATCAGCTAGCTGCTGTTGTGTAATCATCGGGTTGTTCTTTATAATATTTAATATTTCTTTTTCTCTCGAAGTCATATCGTCACCAACTTATGCTTATTGAATAAACAATTGCTTATTTAATATTATCATATATTTATTTAATTTACAAGAACAAAAAGAATAGACTTAAGTCTATTCTTTTTAAAATATCTATATTTGAAAATTTTCTAACTCCTATTAGTATAATGCGTATGAAGAAATTTATGCGACTTCTCACCTAAAGGCTTGCCTAAAAACTCTTTATATAGTGTATCTACCACAGTATTCTGATGAGATTTTCTTATGGCTGAATTGATATCAACATTATATATACCTTCTATTCTTTTCTTCTTTATCTCATTAGTGCCTGGTATTGGCTGGCCTCCTCCTCCAATGCATCCTCCAGGACAGCACATCACTTCTACAAAGTGATAGTCGGCCTTTCCATCCTTAATCATCTCTAACATCATTTTCGCATTTTTTAAACCATTAACTACTGCAACTTTGACATTAGTATTTCCAACTTTAATATCACTTTCTTTAAACCCTTCAATTCCTCTTAGATCTTCAAATTCTATGTTTTCAAGGTCATCACCAGTTACTACTTCATATACAGTTCTTAAAGCTGCCTCCATCACTCCACCAGTGGCTCCAAATATAGCAGCAGCTCCAGTAGATATTCCGAAAGGAGAATCAAACTCTTTATCTTCAAGCCTTTCAATTTGTATACCAGATTGTTTTATCATTTTGGCCAACTCTCTTGTTGTTAGAACAATATCAACATCTTGATACCCACTACTATTCATTTCATTTCTATTAGCTTCTGCCTTTTTAGCAGTACAAGGCATAATAGATACTACAACAATATTATTACAATCTAGATTATATTTCTGAGAATAATAAGATTTAGCTAATGCACCAAACATCTGTTGAGGCGATTTACATGATGAAACATGGTCTAGTAGTTCTGGATAAAAATGCTCGATATAATTTATCCAGCCAGGGCTACATGATGTCAGCATAGGAAGCTTACCACCATTCTCTATTCGGTGAAGCAATTCATTCCCTTCTTCAATTATTGTAAGGTCTGCTGTAAAGTTTGTATCAAATACTTTATCAAATCCTATTGTCTTTAAGAAAGCAACTATTTTTCCAGTTAATATGTTTCCAGGTTCCATATTAAATTCTTCGCCTAAACTAACCCTTACAGCCGGTGCTACTTGCACAACTACATGTTTATTATGGTCATCAAGTGCTCTCCATACTTCTTCAGTATCATCTTTTTCATATATTGCTCCTACGGGACATACATTTATACATTGCCCGCAATATACACATTTAGCTTCAGTCAAATTTCTGCCATAAGGAGGAACTACTTGCATTTCACAGCTTCTATTTGCATTATATATGGCCCCTATCCCTTGTACTTCATGGCAAACCTCTACACATCTGCCACATTTAATACACTTGCTTAGATCTCTTACAATACTAGGATTCGATTCATCATTTGGTAAAATGTTAACAACCTTACTCAAATTAAAATCCCTAATATTTAATTCTTCACACAAAGTCTGAAGTTCACAATTGCCATTTCTTGTACATGATAGACAATCACTGTTATGATTTGAGAGAATCAGCTCAACAATTGATTTTCTTGCTTCTCTTATTTTTTTTGTATTTGTTTTTATTCTCATTCCCTCTCTTGCAGGTGTACAGCAAGCTGCAGCGAATGCTTTTTGTCCTTCTACTTCTACTATACATACTCTACAGTTACCTTTTACTTTTTGGTCAGGATGGTAGCAAAGAGTGGGTATATCAATGTTTATTTTTCTAGCTGCTTCAAGAATAGTTGTGCCTTCCTCTACACTTAAGTTTATACCATTAATATTAATCTCTATATTAGCCATTTATATTACCCCCATATTTAAACTACATACCCCTGCATTACAAAATCCTTCTAAATGCTCGTTGTATTCTTTTTCAAAATATTTCATAGTTGTTAAGAGTGCTGTAGGAGCTGCCTGCCCTAGGCCGCATAAAGAAGCATCTTTCATAACTAAAGCAATATTTGCTAAAAGCTCTAAGTCTCTTTGAGTTCCATTGCCTTTAATTATCCTATCAATTATCATGATGATATGACGATTTCCTTCTCTACATGGAGTACATTTCCCACAGGATTCATGCTTAAAAAACTCCATTGTCGTCTTCATAAAGTCAAGTAAACATACTGATTTATCAACTACGAGAATGGCTCCAGAGCCAAGACCTATATCAAGTTTCCTCAGATCATCAAAATCAAGTTTTACATCTAATAAAGTTTCAGGAAGACATGCACCTGATGAACCTCCTAATTGAATAAACTTTAGTTCTTTATCTTCCTGCATGCCACCACATATATCATATACTATTTCCCTCAAAGTAGTGCCTAGTTCTATTTCAAATACTCCTTTATTAACTACACTTCCACTAACTGAAATCAGCTTAGTACCACTACTTGTTTTAGTTCCATATCTCTTAAATTCGTCTGCACCTATAGATAATATTATTGGTATATTAGCCAATGTTTCGACATTATTTACAAGTGTAGGCTTTCCCCACAACCCACTATTAGGAGGATATGGGGGCTTAAATCTTGATCTACCAGGATTTCCTTCTATGGACTCAATTAATGCAGTTTCTTCTCCACAAATATATGCACCTGCTCCTGTTCTGACTTCAATATCAAAATTAAAATCTAGCCCTAATATAGTGTCTCCTAAATATCCCTCTCTTCTAAATATGTCAATAGCTTTTTTTAGCGTTTGCTTAGACTTTGGATACTCACCTCTAATATAAACGTATCCTTTTTGAGCACCTACTGCATATGCGGCTATAATCATTCCTTCAATTAGCTGAAAAGGACATCCATCTAAGATAACCTTATCTTTAAAAGTACCAGGCTCACCTTCATCTGCATTACAAATTATATACTTAATATCACTTTGTTCTATAGATACAAACTCCCATTTAAGTCCAGTAGGAAAAGCTGCTCCACCTCTCCCTCTTAGATTTGAATCTTTAATGAGTTCTATTATATTTTGTGGAGTCATTTTAAACAGTCCATTTTCTAACCCCTTAAGGCCACCATTTTCTTTATACTGCTTTATTGATAATGGACTGATTTTGCCACATAGCCTAGAAACTAGATTTACCATCTACATTTCCTCCTTTCTTAAGTCATTGATAATTTTTTCTATTTTTTCTGCATTAAGTTCTCCATATATATCGTCATTGATTTTAACAGCAGGAGCTATATCACAAGCTCCTATGCAGCTTGTATATTCTAGTGAAAATAAACCATCTTTAGTTACTTCACCAACCTCTATTCCTAAAATAGCTTCAAAAGTCTCCGCAATATTCTTCGAATTTTTTAGATAACAAGGAGCGCTATTGCATATTTGTATTACAAATTTACCTCTTTTCTTAGTTGACAGCATAGAATAAAATGTAGCAACTCCATAAGCTTTACTAAGAGGAATTTCCAAATAATTAGAAACAATTTGAAGTTCTTCTTCTGTTACATAGTGCTTATCTGAGCTGGATTGGATTTCGATTAATATTTCTATTAACTTATCTGGTGTTCTCCCAATTTTCTTGATGATTTCTTGAACCCTTTGCACAGCATCCACAAATATACCCCCTTACATTTTTATTAGCCATTCCTCTACTTCTTCTTCATATAATGAATGAGATAATATTATAGCCTTTGCCTTTTTTGCGGTAACTTGTTCATATGTGTATCGTTCACCGTTTGGCATATAAATATCTAGTAATGGTTCTTTAGAACATAAACCTATGCATCCTGTTGTTTCAATAATTACATTTTTTATGTCAGCTTCCATTAACACCTCTTGGAGTGCTCTTAATACTTCATTTGCACCAACACTTACACTACATATTGAATATCCTAGAATAGCTCTAATTTTTCCATTTGTTTTTTTATTTTTAATAGCTTCTTCTGCTGATTTTCTCAGATCATCATAAATATCTCTATATGACATTTTACAAACCCCCTTATTTTACTTAGTTAATTATATATTTTGCATACTTCATGCCAATTTATGGATTTTAAATATAATTAAGCCAATTAAATTAATCAATCAATAAAAGTGTCTATCTCTCGAAATAAAAGTGTCTATCTCTCGAAAGCACAAAAAATCGAAGGTAGTTTTACCTTCGATTTTTCATATACATCTATTTAATGAAAATTCATCTTTCTGCTATATAGTGATGCATTATCGCATTTAATCATGCCTGTATGCATTATTATCCATGTATTTTTGAATTTTTCTTACAATAGTTGATTGATTCACCCCTAGAGCTTCTGCCATTTCATAAGTTGTTGAATATCTTTTACATGCACTTTCTATAATCTTTTTTTCAACCAATTCTACAGCTTCCTTTAATGGCATGATTCCATCCACCTTTATTTTTTTGCTTATTTCTTCTTTGTTCTCAAATAGAAACAAAGGTAAATCTCTTTCTTCAATAGTATCATATCCGGTTGTAACAACAAGCCTTTCTATTATATTTTGGAGTTCTCTCACGTTTCCAGGCCAATTATATTGTAATAAAATTCTTTCGACAGAAGACGTAAGCTGTTTATTGCATAAGTACTTTTTATTAAACATATCAATAAAATGGTAACTTAATGGCAGAATATCTGATTTTCTTTTTCTTAAAGGAGGTACTTCAATCGGAACAACATTTAATCTATAATATAGATCTGCTCTAAATTTTCCATTTAAGACCATTTGGTATAAATCTTTATTTGTAGCGGATATTATTCTTACATCTACCTCTCTCTCCTCTGTTCCTCCTATCCTAACTAACTTCCTCTCCTGAATTACCCTTAACAATTTAACTTGAAGGTTTATTGGCAAATCTCCTATCTCATCAAGAAATAAAGTGCCTTCATGTGAAAGCTCAATTAATCCTGGCTTTCCTCTACTTCTAGCTCCAGTAAAAGCACCTGTTTCATATCCAAACAACTCTGATTCTATTAGATTTTCAGGTATAGCACCACAGTTTATTTTAACAAAAGGTTTATTTTTCCTTCTACTAAGATTTCTGATAAACTGTGCAACAACTTCTTTGCCCACTCCTGATTCTCCCAATATTAATACTGTAGAGTCTACTGCTGCAACATTACTTGCTGTATGTAAAACTTGACCAAATTCCATACTATTAACAACTAAATTTTCGTTTTCAAAATCTAATTTTTCTAGCTTTATGTTTCTTCTATTATGATATTTTTCTAGCTTTCTTGTTTCATTAATTTGTTGTTCTAATTTTTTTAATTCCTCTATATCTCTAATGTTTGACACTACTCTTTTAATATTACCTTCGTCATCTAATATAGGTGTAGCTGTTGCCAAAAAGTGTTTCCCATTCTCCCCATTTTGAATAAAAGAAATACGTCTTTTTTCTTTTAAGGCTAATAAAGTGGCTGATGGGAAAATTATATTTTTATTTTCTATATTTTGAACTAGTTCCGCGGTCAAACTCTCTTTACATCCAATAATCCTGTACCACGCTTTGTTAGTCCTAACTATCTTACCTTGACCATCTGTAATAACTAATCCATCATAAGAAGATTCGATTGTTGTTTCCAATTCTTCCTTAAGACTAGTGATTTCACTTAATTTTTGTGACAAGTCTTCTAGCAAACTACTCTTTTTTGCTAATAAATACGGTAAACACATATCTACTTCTGCAATACCTTGTAATACAGCTATAGCCTTGTCTCTGCAAGTATTATAGCCACACGCACCACAATTTAATTCATCATCTTTTGATAGCTTGTTAGTCTGTATTAGAACATTTTTTATCTCTTCTTCTGTTGGAAAAGGCAATATATTCCTTCTATTTCTATAATGTCTCAATAAATTAATATTTGTATTTATTTTTCCTGTAGTGTCTTTTCTAGTTTCATAAAACTGATATATTTTCTTTACTTTTTCATAGTAAGTTAGTTCACTATTAATCTTAGGTCCTTCTATGCATCCTTTACACATTAATACATCAACCAGTTTTAATGCTGGTTTATCTTTTGAAATTGCATCGATTAATTTCAAACATTCTTTATCATTATCAATAAATGTATATTCACTTGCTTTTAAATTTTTAGTGATTTCAAGATTTTTTAGTAGACCACCTGACAATGGAAATAGTCTGCCTTTACTGCAGTATACACTGTCAAAATCATATTCTTCAACATTATTCATATCCATATTCATTTGTAAAAACAATTCCTTTAATTCATCAAAAGTTAATACTGAATTTATTATTCCTTCGAATTGAGGATCATTTGACTCTGCTTTTTTTGATATACATGGACCAATAAATACAATTTTTATATCTTTGTTTGGGAATTTATCTCTAATGATTCTACCTGTAGCTATCATAGGTGAAACAAATGGAAGTAAGTGTTTTATAAGCTCAGGATAATGTTTTTCAATCGTTGTAACAAATGAAGGACACGGAGAACTTATGTATAGTTCACTCTTATTTTGTTTTATATAGTTATCTATTTGAAAAGATAAGACTTCAGCACCAACTGCAGTTTCCCAAACTTGAGAAAATCCCATCTTTTTTAATGCTCCGACAACCTTTTTATATGAGATTTCATGAAAGCTTGCAATAAAAGAAGGTGCCAAACATGCAATAACTTCACTTTTACTTTTAAGCATATCAAGTGTTTTTTGTTTATAATTAATAACGATTTTTGCACTTTGAGGACAACTTGTAGTACATTTACCACAATTAATACATCTGGAACTAATTATTTCAGCTTGTCCATTATTAATCTTAATCGCTTTCACTGGACAACTTCTAACACATGCATAACATTGCTTGCATTTATTTAAACTTACACTTATAATATCTTTAATAAAAAATCCCCCCCATAACCTGGTTATTAATTTAACAATAGAATGTGTCATTAAATAATATGAAAGCAAAAATAATAAAATACCATTTCTTTTAATTAGTATTTATATTAAAAAACAGCAAACTTTTTTTTCTGTTTGCTGTTCTCTTTATGCATGTATTATTTATTTAACAACTCTTCAATTTTCTGCTTTATAAACTCAGTTATCTCTATATCACCTATAAGAGTTTTTTCATCAGTAAAGCTAGGCTTTACTCTAAAGAAATTGATAATAAGCTTATTGTCAACTATTAAATATTCATCTATGTGAAGTGGAGAAAAAACAACTTCAACAGCATCATACTTAGAACTTCCTTCTAGCTTATTTACTTCATCAATGATGGCATCTAGGTTTAGCTTTTTAAGAGGCTGTACCATTGCATCAGTATAGCTTAAATCTTCCATCATCCAAAGATTATTGTTCCAGAATCTTCCTTCTTTTCGATTTTTACTTGAAAAAGGTTCTCTGTTTGTTACAGCACTTAATGCTCTTCTAACAGATTCTGCATCAAATTCATCATCATATGCTAATGTTAACCCTGACATATTCGTTACATCATTTATGAATTTTTCAGAAACTTTTTCTCTTTCACTAGTTGACTGCCAGAAATAAAGCATTGCTTCAATTACTTCTAAGTTAACCTTAATTCTTTGTACCATTAGCACTACCTCCTCTTGTTTATATATCCTTATTAAAGAGATGTTGCATTATTTTCCACAACATTTCTTATATTTTTTCCCACTACCACATGGACATGGATCGTTTCTTCCAATTTTCTCACCTTTAATAACAGTTTTAGATCTTCTATATTCTTTAGTTATTTCTTTTCTTTTCTCATCGTCTAGTATGTCTTCCCATTGAGGAAGCTCATAAAGCCATGGAGCCTTCGCATTTAACATATTGAAATAAAGTTTTTCAAAGTCAATTTCTAGCTTAATCTCAACATCTTCTTCAATATCTTCAAGTTCAATAGGATTTATTAAGCTTGTATTAATTCCATCAAGAAAACCTGCATAGCTAACTAGTTCCATGTTATATTTTTCTGCTAAGTCGCTTATTTTTCCACTTATAACGCTTTCCTTATTACTTAGAATACTCTCATATACATTCTTCTCAGCTTCAAGATATGTATTCCAGAATTCATCATATTCTTTTTGATTTCTTTCTTTATATGCCAAGTCAGTCCATTCTTTATAAAGTTTCACTTTCATTTCTCCTCCTTTTATTGATTCCTATGTCATTATAACATATTTCTACTATTTTGATATTTTTTTTTAATATGCTATAACTTTATTTCAAGTTTAATCAATTTAGCTAGTATTTTTATATCTTTTATAGAAACAGTATCTGTCTTTAAGCTGTTTTTATTGCTAATAAGTAAAGCATTTACACTATCTAGTCTTTTTATTTGTCTTATACATCTTCTTTCATTGTATTCAACAAGATGAATTCCATTGTTTTCTAGTTCATGTGTCATATAGCAAAACACTACATCTCCTTGTGCAATTCTAAATCCTAACATATCATCATCTTCTATCTCAACAAAGAACACTTTGTCTTTATTATATCCTTCTATCTTATTTGATATTATCGGCATTTGTCTTGTACTTATCGGTTTGTCTAGAGTATATTTGTAAAATGGGACTTGCTTAAGTACTGAAGCAAATGCATCATTCCATATCACTTGAGTATCCTTATCTTGCTTAACCTTTGCAGACTCTGTTTTTACTATTTTTTCTTTTTTAGTATCTTCACTTTCATACATCATAGAATCATTTATGTCTACTTCAAGTATCTTTGATATTTTCTTAATGAGAGCATCATTAATTACTTTTTTTCCTATTTCTACTTCATCAATATACTTATCTGACACACCTAATTTTTTAGCTAACTGCTTCTGAGTTATTCCTTTTTTTGCTCTAATTTGTTTTATCTGCATCCCTATTCTACTCATGAAACCACCCTCAATATTATTATTTATTAATTACATTTTATTTTAAGTAATACAAGACTGCTAAAAGAGCATAGCAGTCTTGTTAATAACTATCTGTTTTTAAAATTCAGCAGATTTTACTGCCCTTGGGAAAGGAATTACATCTCTTATATTTCCCATACCTGTAATATACATTATGGCTCTTTCGAATCCTAAACCAAATCCAGCATGTTTTGTTCCACCAAATTTTCTTAAATCTAAGTACCACCAGTAGTCCTCTTTATCAAGACCAGACTCTTCCATTCTCTGTTCTAATAAATCAAGTCTGTCTTCTCTCTGACTTCCGCCAATTATCTCACCTATTCCCGGTACAAGAAGATCCATTGCTGCTACTGTCTTATTATCATCATTTAATTTCATGTAGAATGCTTTTATTTCCTTCGGATAGTCTGTAACAAAAACAGGCTTTTTAAATACTTCTTCGGTCAAATATCTCTCATGCTCTGTCTGTAAGTCACATCCCCATTCAACAGGATATTCAAATCTGTCTTTTACCTTCTCAAGTATCTCAATAGCTTCTGTATAAGTTACTAGACCAAATTCAGAATTTACTATATTGTTTAATCGCTCAATTAATCCTTTATCAATAAATGAATTAAAGAATTCCATTTCTTCTGGCGCGTTTTCCATGACATAGTTAATTATATATTTTAACATATCTTCAGCTAGCTCCATGTCATCTTTTAAATCTGCAAAAGCTATTTCTGGTTCTATCATCCAAAATTCTGCTGCATGTCTAGCTGTGTTTGAGTTTTCCGCTCTGAATGTTGGCCCAAAAGTGTACACATTTCTGAAAGCTAATGCATATGTTTCTGCTTCAAGCTGGCCACTAACTGTTAGATTAGTTTCTTTTCCAAAGAAATCCTTTGAATAATCAATGCTTCCCGAATCATCTTTAGGCATGTTCATTGGGTCTAAAGTCGAAACTCTGAACATTTCGCCAGCTCCTTCAGCATCACTTCCTGTAATTATTGGAGTGTGTACATATACAAAACCTCTGTCCTGAAAAAATTTGTGTATTGCATATGCAGCTAAAGATCTAACTCTAAATACTGCAGAAAATGTATTACTTCTAGGTCTTAAATGAGCTATAGTTCTTAAGTATTCAAATGTATGTCTTTTCTTCTGTAGAGGATATTCGTTGCTTGATTCACCTTCAACCTGGATTTTAACTGCTTTAATCTCAAATGGTTGTTTAGCACCTGGAGTTAGTTCAAGTTTTCCTTCTACCACAATCGCAGAACTTATCGATAGCTTTGTAATATCTGAAAAATTCTCTAAACTGTCATCAAAAACAACTTGGATATTCTTAAAAAAGCTTCCGTCATTAATTTCTATAAATCCAAATGTTTTTGAGTTTCTAATAGTTCTTATCCATCCCGCAATCATAATTGTCTGATCTACAAACTTTTCTTGTTCTCTGTAAATCTCTTTTACTAATACTGTCTTCATAATTTATCCTCCTCATATTTATTGTTAATATTTTATATAATTTTACAAAAAAATTTTTGAAATAAAAAAAAGCCTATCATCTCCTATAAAGGGACGAAAGACTATGTTTCGCGGTACCACCCTAATTGTCACAAAATGACCAGCTCATTAACAGTACAATAATTTATACTGCTCACTATTTAACGGTGTGACTCCGTCTAAGCCTACTTTCAAATTGATTTCGGTTAGAAACTCCGAGATGTTCTTCAATATAGATCTCGTATTGGTCTTGCACTATCACCAACTCGCTTAAACTACCTTCCATATCTACTCTTCTCTTCATTGTCTTTAAATTAGCTATATTAATGACTATTATAATATTGAAAATTAGTTTTGTCAAATACTATTATACATATATTTCCCAATTCATTAAAAATTATAAAGAACTTCTTCTTATCTATATACATATTTTATTATTGCTCATATAATATATTATGTGAGTATTTATACTATGTCGATATAACTAACAAATGTTAAAGGAGGATAATATGTCAAATATTACATTGTTTGGTTTTAGGACATATGATCTGTTTAATTATTTTGTTGTTTATGCATTTTTAGGATGGTGCCTAGAAACAATCTACGCAACAATTAATAAAAAATACTTTGTAAATAGAGGTTTTTTAAATGGACCATTTTGCCCTATATATGGATTTGGAGCATTAATGCTTATTGTGTTGTTAAATCCAGTTAAAGACGATCTCTTTTCTTTGTTCATTGGCTCAGTTGCATTGACTTCAGTTCTTGAATATTTTACAGGATTTATACTAGAACAAGCGTTTAGCAGTGTTTGGTGGGATTATACTGATAAAAAATTCAATATAAAAGGAAGGATATGTTTAGAATTTTCCCTCATCTGGGGAGCAGCTTCACTGGTTGTAATAAAAATAATTCATCCATACATAAATTTATTAGTTTCACTAATGCCTTTTAAAATTGGTATAGTACTTATTTATATTATATTCTCTTATTTCATATTTGATTTAACAATATCTGTAATATCAGTTGTTGGCTTAAACTCTCGCTTAAAACAAATACACTTTTTGCATAATGAATTAAAATCTAAGCTTATAAAGCTAAAGGGAGCAACTTCAGAAAGAGCTGTGGAAATAGAATTTAAGCTAGATGAACTAAAAAATAAATATCAATATTTGATAAATAAAAAAGTTCTTAATCACTCAAGAATTCTTAATGCATTTCCAAATTTGAAGTCAAAAAGATTTAATCATATCTTAAAAGATATTAAGAAAAGCTTAGAAGAAAAAAGACATAACATATAAGCGAGTTACAAATAAGAACATCTGGACTCATAAGTCCAGATGTTCTTATTAATTAAAATTAATACTCCTAACAGTCTACAATAGGACTAACTGCTGCTGGCGGCACTGCTACTTGGCGTTTTTGAAGTAACTTAAGAGTTAGGAATATTACCATTTTTTCTTCTATTTTTCTGAACTGCTTTTCTTCGAATGGAACTGTTACACCTTTAGGACGTGTAGGATTTAGAAATTCATCAAATTCTACAATTTTGCTGCTAATCAATTCACAGAAAGGTAGTTCATTAAAATATTCAGTACTTACTTGATTAAATTCTGATAAGTCTCCTGACAACAGCTTATCCTTTTCTGCAAACTCTGGGCCAAATACATTTTGCTCTCTTAAATATTCAAATTCTGATGAAGTTCTATTAACTATTGGAGCGGGAGCGATTCCATTAAAAGTAATAGGTGTTGTGCATCTGAATGGTACGTCAATAGTACAATGCTTTATATCTCCGCAGAACCCTTTTTCATTTGAACATGAACGAGTTGCATATTGAATATTCTTTCTAACAAACCCTTTTATAAATAACATGTTAGTATTTTGTATTAAAAGACATTGAGTTACTTTTAAGTGTTTCTTTATATCTTTTATCTCATAAGCATATTCTGGTAGATCTATTATAGAATCTACATTTATTTGAAGTGTGAGTTCAGCAAGCACTACTGGAATCTTCGCTACTACTCCGGAAGATAATCCTGATATATCAACTTTTTCGTTTACACAAGTTTCTAGAGTTCCTCCAGTTACATCTGTACATACTGATTTAACACATTTACTATCAACTACAGCTTGTGGCTTACCATAAGCAATTTTTACACCGTATTGATTACTATATGACATAAATTTACCTCCTGTACTATTTACTCGGATATTGACTAGATACCTAGTCCTATATCCTAGTACATAGTATTCAGGTGTCCAAATTTAGTTACTAACTTTTTTGAAAAATATTATAAGTATTTTCTATTTATCTTCATGATCACATATTATAATTGATGGTGGTATTGCTACCTGCCGATTTTGTAATATTTTTAAAGTCAAATATAAAACTCCCTTTTCTTCAAGTATCTTATATTCTCCTTTCTTTTTATCTCCTAATAAGTTGCTTTTATCGCTAGACTTAATACATTCATCATGCTCCACCATCTTACTACTTACTAATTCGCAATACGGTACTTCATTATAGTATTCATTACTGACTCTACTTACTTCAGTAAATCCATCACAATACATCTCATCTTCTTCATTAACATCTTTAGCTATTAAATTATTTTTCTTAAAAAATTCAAACTCTTTAACATTACTTGCTACAACAGATTCTGGCTCAATACCATTAAATATTACTGGAGTTGTACATTTAAAAGGAATATCAACTGTACAGTGCTGAACATCTCCACATTCAATACTACTGTCTTTATTTGACTTTGTCGAATAATCAATTTCTTTACGTATAGTTCCTTTTATAAAAAGCATATTTGTATCTTGTAGTAAGCAACATTGAGAAACCTTTATTTTTTTCTTAATGTCTTTTACTTCTTTAATATAATCTGGAAGATTAACTGAAGAGTGTATATTGAGCTGTACTGTAAATTGAGCAAGTACTACAGATATTTTTGCTATTACACCAGAAGTCAATCCTGTTATTTCAACTTGTTTATTTACGCAGCAGTCAACAATTCCGCTTACAACTTCAGGACTATAACTTTTTTTCGGTACACAATCTACATACTTAGGTTTTCCATATTCGAGTTTGATTCCATCTGCTTGTTCACCGCTAAGCCGTATCATATTTTCACCCCCTTATTTTTATAATAATTGTTTTCTGTATTATAAATGCCAAGTTAAAATTTACAAATATTATGTTCTATTATTTATATTATTCTTTTCTTATGACTTGGTTACAAAAAATATAATAATTTGAATAAATAAAAAAGGAAGTGAAATCTCACCTCCCAAATTATATATGTTATTTGAATATACCAAATGGTTTTCCAACTGGCAAAAACTCTTTATTAAAATGTGAATTTAATACAGCTGCTGCTGAGCCATAAAATGATACTATTGCAATACATAATTCAGAAATGGCAGCAAGTTTATGCGAAAATTCATACATTATATCAAACGAGCTAAGGGATAGTCCTATAAAAAGTAAATCTATCAAAAAGAATATTACAAATAGAACTTTATGAGTTTCCATAGCACCGATTGTCATATAGATTGAAAATATTAAGTAACCAATGAATGCGAAGCCAAGCTGTTTCATATCAGCATTAGATGCTAAAGACTCTCCAAAAAATCCAAGTTTAATTAACCAAGAAGTACCTACTCCAAACCAAAAAAAAGCATATCCTCCAAAAGCAGTAGTCCCAAAAACATTATTGCGCTTCGAATCGTTAATACACGCAAATAATTGTGCAAATGCACCTAAGAATATAGCCCAAGGTATCACCATCGATAATCCTTGAGTTAACCCTAGTTTCTGTGATGATGCTACTAGAGTAACCATCGCAAGTCCAAATAAGCCAATAGCTGAAGGATCTGCATTAGTAATTTTTACATTCTGTGTTTGACTATTATTCATAAATAACCCCCTAATATAAATTTACACAACTATAAAAAAATAACAAAAAAACGACAAAACGTCAATAGTTTTGTCGAAATATATTAATGTATTATTTACCCAGTTCTACTGCTCAGAATCTATATGTTTTAGTCGCTCTATTCTTTCTTTAATATCCTTTTCATATCCGTTATTAGTAGGATTATAATATTTAACTCCAATGAGTTCTTCTGGAAGATACTGCTGATGTATATAATTGTTTTGATAATCATGCGGATATAGATACCCCTTGCCATGACCAAACTTCGATGCTCCTTTGTAACTTGCATCTTTCAAATGTATTGGAACCTGCCCAGTCTGTATTTTCTCTATATCCTGTAAAGCTTTATCAATACCCTTATAGCTTGCGTTGCTTTTAGGTGCACAGGCCACATAAACTGCTGCTTGTGCTAATGGAATTCTACCTTCTGGCATCCCAATAAAATTAACTGCTTCAAAGGCTGATGTAGCTATATTAAGTGCCTGCGGATCTGCATTTCCAACATCTTCTGAAGCACATATGATTATCCTTCTAGCTATAAACTTTGGATCTTCTCCAGCATATATCATTTTTGCAAGCCAATACAGTGCTGCATCAGGATCTGACCCTCTCATACTCTTTATAAATGCAGAAATAGTATCATAATGTTCATCACCATTCTTCTCATATTTTATAGCTCTTTGCTGTACACATTCTTGAGCCACATCTAATGTTATTCTGATTTTTCCTTCATTATTAGGAGGTGTAGTAAGCACTCCTATTTCTAATCCATTTAATGCAATCCTTGCATCACCGTTGCTTATATTTACTAAGTGATCTATAGCTTCTTCATCAATATCTACATCAAACATTCCTAATCCTTTTTCTTGATCAGATACTGCTCTATCAATTATCTTTCTTATCTGTATACTGTTTAGTGATTCAAGCTTGAAAACCATGGAGCGAGATATTAAAGCCTTGTTAACCTCAAAATAAGGATTTTCAGTTGTCGCTCCAATTAGTATTATTGTTCCGTTTTCAACATAAGGAAGAAGCGCATCTTGTTGACCTTTGTTAAATCTATGTATTTCGTCTACAAACAATATAGTTCGTTTGTTATACATTCCTAAGCTGTTTTTTGCTTTATCAATAATTTCTCTTATATCCTTTACACCAGCAGTAACAGCATTCAATTGCTCAAAATACATTTTAGTCGTGTTTGCAATTATCTTTGCTAATGTAGTCTTACCGGTTCCAGGCGGTCCATATAAAAGTATAGAGCTAAGTTTATCAGCTTTAATTGCTCTATAAAGCAATTTATCCTTCCCGATTATATGTTCTTGTCCAACAAATTCACTTAATGAAATAGGTCTTAGTCTATCAGCTAAAGGAGCAGATTTTTTTAAATTGTTTTCAGCATTAAAACTAAACAAATCCATATTCTCACCTCTTTATGTAAAAATTGAGGGACAAAAGTCCCTCTATTTCAATATTTCATTTATTACATCTAATGAGTAGTCAATATCTATATTTTCAACATATTTATGAGTAACAAACCTTATTATATTATCAGTTATCGAAGATGCCAATATACCTTTTTCTTTTATTTTCATTACTAATTCGTCTGACTTTAAACCTGTTCCGCTTATATTTGCCATAACAATATTCGTTTGAACTGTTTCAAAATCAATGCTAATACCTTTGATATTCGATAAACCTTCAGCAAGTTTATATGCATTTTCATGATCTTCTACGAGTCTATCTACCATGTCATTTAATGATATAATTCCAGCCGCAGCTATTATACCTGCCTGCCTCATACCTCCACCAAGCATCTTTCTATATTTTCTTGCTTTATCAATAAATTCAGTATTTCCTGCAAGAATGGACCCGACAGGAGCACAAAGTCCTTTTGATAAACAGAACATTACGCTATCCGTATATCTTGCAATCTCTGATGCATCGCATTTTAAATACGTAGCTGCATTAAACAGCCTTGCTCCATCAAGATGAACTGGTAAACTATATCCTTTTGCAGTATTGTATATATCTTTCATTTTATCTAAAGGAATTACAACTCCTCCAGCCATATTATGTGTATTTTCAATACAAATCAGTCCTGTTTGAGCATGGTGTAAATCATCATCTTTTATTATTGCAGCTTTTATATCATTTACATTCATTATACCCCTTGTTCCAGCAATTGTTCTTGCCTGAAGCCCTGAAAGAAATGCTAAGCCTCCTGCCTCATATCTAAATATATGAGCCCAATCCTCTAAAATTACTTCCTGACCTCTTTGAGTATGTGTCATTAGAGCTAGCTGATTTCCCATTGTTCCAGAAGGAACAAGTAAAGCATCCTCTTTCCCTAACTTTGATGCTGCTAATCTTTCAAGTTCTTTCACCGTAGGGTCTTCTCTATAAACATCATCACCAACCTCAGCCTGGTACATTGCTTTTCTCATCTCTTCAGTCGGTTTTGTCAAAGTGTCACTTCTAAAGTCAACTATTTTCATACGTTCATCTCCCCGTTTATATATCTAAAAATATTATATAATATTTCTTCAGCTTAGCAACCCATATAAACATTTAATATAATTTACTTGTTCTTTCAATCCATCATAGATATCAGTTTTATCATCTAATGAAACTATTTTCTCTAGCTTTTCTACACATGCGTGTGTCGCAGTTTGTTCTTCAATTATTGGCCCAATATAGTTAATTTTCGCCTTTTTCTTCAAAATATTTTCTATTATAGTTATTGATTCGTTAACGCTTAATGATAGCCCTCCTCCAACATTCATCACTTCGTCTTTAATATCATAATCAATAACTTTTGATATTATGTTACAAATATCATTTACATAAATGAAATCTCTTTTTTGAGAGCCATCCCCATATACATTTATCTCTTCATCCATCAGTATATTTTTTATAAACCTGTGAAACGCCATATCTGGTCTTTGATGTGGACCATATACTGTGAAAAATCTAAATGTATCAACATCAATTCCATATGTGCTTCCGTAGTAATGACATAGTGTTTCTCCAGTCAGTTTCGTAACTCCATATAGCGAAATAGGCTTAAGATTATGTATCTCTGCCATTGGCACTTCTTCAATGTTGCCATAAACAGTTGATGAAGATGCGTATATAAGCTTCCTAATTCCTTTATTCTTTATTGCTTCTAGTAGTCTTTGAGTTGCTGTAATATTATAGCTGATATATTCATCAAAATTCACTTCTGTGCATGTAGTAACCCCTGGTATGTCAGCCAGATGAACTATACACTCAATGTTCAAGCCTTCTATGAGCTTGCCTATGTTTGGTTCAAGTATGTTGTTTTCTAGAAAAATGAAATTAGGGTTACCAAAACAATACCTTAAGTGATAGTTTTTTATCCACTTAGGGTAGTTGTTGTAAAACGAGTCTACACCTAACACATTATAACCTTTGTTTAGCAAAAGTTGGCACAAGTTACTTCCAATAAAACCTGCCGCTCCAGTCACTAAAATCATAAAAAAACCCCTTTCATATGTTCTTATAACTAATATATGAAAAAAGGGCCTTTTTTGATAATTAAAAATGATTTCTTATAAATGAACCTGAAATAGGATATGAATAGTCTGTGCCATCCACTACCTTAACAATCGCAACAATCGGTAATATAACCCCAATTGCTCCAACTACTATCAATAATGGAATGCCTATTAAAACAATTGTCAGTATTCCTGAAATTACCAATGCTATTATTAGAAAAATCTGAAAGCCTAATGCCTCTTTTGCTTGTTGTTTTACAAAATGGTCACTTGATGCCAATAAAACAATCAATGGAGCTAAAATTGGTATGCCCACAAATGTTCCTAAATGCGCTAGAGCACATAAGAGTTTTTGTTCAGTAGTTAACATATATTTCCCCCCTCCAATTATGATATTATTATATTACAATATCATATGAATTAAAAGAGAAAATAGTCATATACAGTTTATAAAATCTTTTTGTGCACATATTTAGATGTAGTCGTACTCAATATGCCACCGTAGTTAAGCTTAAAGGAAACTTTATCTCCTATCTTATACCTATAAAAACAATCTGTAATATCAAGTATCAAATGATCACTACTACCTCCTAGTATTGCTATTTTTTCATCATCAGGAGTTATATCATTAATACTAACATCCTGCTTTCCTACAGCACAGATAGCTCTTCTTCTAATCCCTCTGTCTTCAAAAGTTGGTTTATTTCCAAAAGCATCCATACCTATTTCTCCTATAGGTACAGAAGGCTTATCTTTTATTTCAATTATCTCAGCAATTAGCTTAAAGCAATTATCATACGTGTCCTTTATTCTATCTCCATAAGCTGTTTCGCGTCCTAATACTATAGCTTCCCCTAATCGGAGGTGGTTTATACCATTTGGAATACCACCCTGCTCAAGCAAATATAAACTACTTGAGTTTCCACCAGATACTATAGTTAATATAACATTAAATTTGTTTTCAATATTATTTTTTAACTCTACTAGTTTACTAAGATTATCTTGCTTTGGTATTATTCCGCCATAACAAGTCAAATTAGTACCAATCCCAATAAGCTCTATATTTTTTAATTTTAACATTTCTTCAATTATATTATATATATGAGCCTCTTCTATGATCCCTTCTCTCAAATCGCCTAAATCCACCATTAAAATTATCTTATGGATTTTTTCTTTAGATATAGCTTTTTCAGATAATACTCTAATAGTTTCTAGCTCTGAATTAAGTGAAATATCCGCATACTCTACTACTTCATCTGCTTGACTAATCATTGGAAGTCTAAGAAGAAGCTTAGGCACTTTTATATGACTTATCTCCTTAAGGTTCTCAATTCTTGAGTCAGCTAGCATCTTGACTCCATTATCTGCTAATATCTTAGCAACTTCAGGAATTGCACAGAAAACCTTTGTAACTCCAGCAATTTCAATTTCATTCTTACCACATAGCTCAACTAAACGCTTTGTATTATGTTTTATTTTATCAAGTGAGATCTCTACTCTTGGATACATCATTATTACACCTCCGGTAGATTTTATTATAAAAAGACTTCTATAGAAGCATTAATATATTATTTAAGGAAGTCTTTCTAAAACCCATTTAGTGGAAATCTTACATTAAAGAAAACTAGAACTTCCCTATGGGCTATAAATTTAGTCCAACAATTTTGTTGGACTATCAATCAATGTTTAAGCTTTGCTTTAATAATTTAAGTGCCGCTTCAGGATATTTTGTAGATAACACTCCTAAAGATGCCATAATATAATTATTGTCAACTAAAATATTGGTATCTTTTGTTGGCAATAATTCATTTCCTTTATTACTCTGTGCTATTTGTGTCATAATTTCAATTCTATTTGGAAGCCTAGTTAATGCACCACCAGTCCCAATAATGTATTTTACATTTGTTAAGTCTTTACCTTCTGCTATAGTTTTCTTGCCACTAGGTCCATATAAATGTCTAAAGTGCCCAGCATGTCTTTTTACAGCTGTAATAACAGCTTCTAGAGAAAGTTCTTCAACAAAAGACGTCTCAACAGGTGTAGTAGGTATTGGTTTATGATTTTCCATTAGCTCACTCAGATGCTCTATTGATATATTCAGTTTCCTAGCTAGCTCTTCAGCACCAATCCTTTCAACTACATTTTCCATATTAACATATACCCCAAGATCACCTTCAACAGTTCTTTTTGCTATAGGCTCGGGACTCACCAGCATTCTGCTGACTTCTTCACTGCCTTCAGTAACTGAATGTACATCTGTAGTGGCTCCACCAACATCTATAACCATAAGATCCCCAATGGCTTCCTTTAAGAGCTCTGCAGCAAGCATTACAGCACCCGGTGTAGGAATAATTGAACCATTTACCATATCTCTTACTTTAGTCATCCCTGGAGCGTGTATAATATGTTCCTCAAAGACTTCTTGTATTACTCTTCTAGTTGGCTCAATATTCAATTGATCTATTTTGGGATATACATTTTCAACAACATATAACTTAGTCCTTGTATCCCTAAATATCTCTTTAATTTCATCTTGATTCTCTACATTTCCAGCATATATTACAGGAATCTCCATGTTAAGAGCGGCTATTAGTTCTGCATTATAAATTGCTGTATCTCTCTCTCCATAATCAACACCGCCTGCTATTAATATAATGTTGGGTTTTATTTCTTTTATTTTATTAATATCTGTTCTTCTCAACTTGCCTGATGTTATCATATGGAGATTAGCACCTGCGCCTAACGCTGCTTCCTTAGCAGCTCTTACAGTCATATCGTATACAAGTCCGTGAACTGTCATCCTTAATCCTCCTGCAGCACTACTAGTCGACAAAAGATCATCATAATCTATATCTTTGACATTAAGATTTTTCTCTAAATCGTTTATTGCTGCTTTTAGACCAATATTTACATCTCCCTCTAAAACTGTTGTAGGAGCTTGCCCTTGCCCTACAAAAATAGGGCAAGAGTCATTAATCCCATTAAATGCGTTAATAACAGTAGTAGTGCTTCCAATTTCAGCAACTAACACATTAATTTTCATTTCTCATTTCCTTTCTTCTCTTAACAAGGAAAGTAGCTACATGTACCCCTTTCGAACCTCTACCAAATCCTACGTCTACTCCTTGCTGAACAGCTAGCTCATTTGAAACCTGAGTACCTCCACAAGCAATCATTACCTTATCTCTTATTCCTTTTTCTATACATAGTTCATGTATGCGTTTCATATTCTTGTAGTGAATATCATCATGGCTAATTATTGTTGAAGCTAGTATTGCATCTGCATTTAATTCTATAGCTGCATCTACAAGTTTTTCTACAGGCACAGATGTTCCTAAATAATGGCATTCTATCCCATATTTTTCGATGCCACCATGTTTTATATCAATAATTTCTCTTAGTCCAACTGAGTGTTCGTCTTCTCCAACTGTTCCTGCAACTATTTTCATTGGATGCTTCTCAATATCTTGTCGTATTTCATCATCTGTCATAACTTCTGGCTTAGGTGGTATAACTAGATCCTTTGTGTCTATGGTAAATGGAACTCTTCCTTTTATTTCAACTCTAGTCCCTTCAGCACTCTGTAGTACTTCTTTATGAATTACTTCAACATCTTCTAACCCCATCTTTTTACCGATTTCAATAGCTGCAAATTCAGCAACTCTTTCTTCTGTTGGAAGGAAGAGTGTAATCTGAATTATTCCATCGCCCTGCCATTCCATTTCTGGTTTTAATTTAGTAGTTTTTCTTAATTCTTTTGTTTCTTCAAGCCTTATATTTACATTATCTGTATCATCAAGTTCATCAATATATATAATTTTTTCAGGAACTTCAAGGGTACTTCCCCCAATTAGTTTAGCAGGATTATCAACAGCATTAGCATCATATTGATTTATGTTGTTATAACCAAAATGTGCAGTAACTGGTGCCATATAATCTTCTTCTCTTTCATATACAGTTCCTACGCCTATGCCACCATCAATTTTTCTTGCTATTCCATCACCATTTCTTTCCGGATAGTAGCCAGAGTCAACAAAAAACCCTTCTTCAACAGCCTTAAAGTATCCGCCTACTTCAAGTATTTCTTCCATAAACAATATTGCTCTTTCCTTAAGCTCTCTAACCTTATCCGCTAATTCTCCCTTATCTCTCTTAATCTGAACCATTTCTGTTAGTCCATCCATACCTATAAGTGCTTGTTTTGCTGTGTTAGCTCCTTCTATATTATAAATATGCCAAGGAACATTTCTTCCTTCATCAGGTGTTATAGTTGACTGTATGTCTGCTCTTGTTAACTTAGATATAAGCAGATTTAACGTGTGCGTTACAGTAGCCTCTCTAGTAGATGAACCCATGTATTTAGTATTTTGCTGTGCTCTCATCTTGTATTCTCTAAATAATTCTCTAAGTGCAACTGCGTAAGGCAAGTCTATTCTCATGCAAGGAGCTGGAGGTGCTGTAGGTGGTACTGTAGAAAGACAAATGTTTTCTTTCTTCATTCCTATCTTAACAGAATAGATTGAATTCAATGCGTGCTGTACCATTAGCTCAGGCATAACCTTCCATGCTTCTCTTGCAGTAGCATTTGCATTATGTGCACCGTCTATTTGTGCCATATCAGCCCACGACATAACTTTTTTAGCTACTGCTGCATCAACAAATGATCTCACCATATTTATATTTCTGTATAAAACGTTATATTGCGGATCCTGATGCGCACCGTTAATACCTTCTTCAGCAAACATTACTGCAATCTCTGGACCAGCTACCCCACTAACATACGAGTGATAGTTAAGAGGTCTTCCTACTTCATCTTCAATAAGGTCTAATGCCTTTCTTTGAGCTCTTACTTGTTTTCTTGTTATAGGTATCCCACCTATCCCCTGAGGTGTTCCTTCAATCAACCCATCAAAGTGACTTTGACCTGCAGTTCTGATAACCATTATATGGTCTGCACCATGCCATGCTGCCATTCTCATCCTTCTTATATCATCTTCAAATCTACCTGAAGCAATTTCAGTTGTTATTACACAGTCTGGTTGAGGATCTATATCATCAAAATAATGTGCTGCGGGTAGTGGTTGACTTTGCTGCAAATTCTCTGAAGTATCATAGTACTCAAATTTGCCAATCTGTCTTTTTTGGCCTACTCCATCTCTCCAATGCCATCCTCTACGTCTTGGCTTATAAGAGTCAAGATTTTCAAGTATTTTATTTACATCTAGTTTTTCATTTGGTTTTAATTGCATTATTTTTCACCTCCAGAGAATATGTTAACTACTTCGTCCCACATCTCACCTTCAACTAGTCTTAAACCAGCTTCTCTTATATCCATTTTATAATCTCTAGCTAACCTATATACTAAGTGACCTGCACCTTTCCCAAGTAATCCTCTATCTATTGCACCATTTACTATAGCCTTAGCTTCTAAGCTCGAAAAGCCCATTCTCAATAAAACCGATCTTTCTATTGATGGACTTGTATTCTTATTGGCTAATTCTACTAGTGGATCTACTATTTTTCCTGCTAATTCCCAAAATCTTGCTTCAAGTTGTTCTTCAGTAAGGTCTTTTAAGTGCTGTCTTCTAGATTCAAAATCATCTGCTCTTTTCATTTCAACACCTCCGTATTAATAAACCACTTTAAGTTCAGATAGTACATGCTTTACAAATTCTGTGCTTGAGTTGGTATCTTCAGCTAGGAACTTTATATCTTCATTAGAAACTGAAGTAGCATGTGTGGTCTCTATGCAATTCTTAATATATGATCTTCTTAATTTATCTAAATCTAAGTCTCTAGCTTTAATAAATGATGGCTGTTCAGGTAATACTATGTTTTCTCCTGGAATCTCATCTTCAGGTTTTCCAATAACAACATTTACACCATTTTCTTTTGCAAATGTAAGCTGAGGCTGAATATGCTTTCCGGCTCCTGTATATTCAGTTTCCTGAACAACAACTATTTTGTCATAATCTAGCTCTTGGGCTAAAGAGAATGCAGCAGCTAAAGATGTATTGCCTGCTGGTCCTCTTTCTAATCCCTCTATTTGAGCTAATGCCTCTGTCATATAAAATACTTCACCTTGATTTACAGTTACATATCTGTCCATATATCTTAAAGGTCTTCCTGCTGATCTAGGCACATCTGAACGATCTGGCCAAGTAGCAAAAGGTATTCCAAAACCTGTATGACCAGTTGTAAACGATTTCCTGTTAAATTGAGTATCACTAGCCATATGTAGTCCTTTAAGATTAACACTTGCTCCTATGATTTTTGTATTTATTGCCCCTGCTTTTATAAGTCCACGTGCTGTTCCTGTAAGATTTCCTCCTCCAGCGTTAGTTGCAACTACTACATCTGGATCTCTTCCTTCTTTTTCTCTAAATTGCATAGCTAGTTCATATCCTAATGTTTCAACTCCAGCTATTCCAAATGGTGTATATAATGAAGCATTAAAGTAGCCTGTTTCTTCTAATAGTCTTAAAAATGTATAGAATAGCTCAGGACCTACTGTCAGCTGTACAACTTCAGCACCATATGCTTCACACTTTCTCGCCTTTTCAACAATCTCGGGCTGTCCAACAGTTCTAGAATCATAGCATTCTTGAACTATAATACACTTAAGCCCTCTCATTGCAGCTTGACTCGCTACAGCTGCACCGTAGTTACCACTTGTCGCCGCTATTACTCCTTTATATCCTAATTTTTTTGCATGATACACGCTTATTGCAGCTCTTCTCGCTTTAAAGCTTCCTGATGGGTTTGATGCCTCATCTTTTAAAAATATCCTTGCTCCTTTTCCTTTTGGAGCTAACTTTCTAGCAAGCTTAGTTAGGTTCTTAAGCTCTAATAGTGGAGTATTACCTATACCAGTTTCTCTTTGTATTTGCTGCATTTCCTGTAATGTATACCCTGTTTCTCTCATCATTCTTTCATAATCAAAAGCAATACCATCTGATTCAAATTTTTGATAATCTATCCCTACAGCTTGCTTCATTATCTGGTTTTTTCTATCCATGATGGCATTATAACTCATATCTTTACTCATCTTCTTCACCATCCTCAAGAATACCTCTTAATTGTCTGCCAATATATAAAAGTTCTGGCACACATTTCCCAAAATCGTGTTCATAATATGGTTTTATTTCTATAAGTTTGCCACTTATTTTCCTGCCAATATAAGTTTCAACTTCTACAATTTCACCAATATTAGCTTCACTATCTAATAAAAACCCTTTATCCCACATTTCAAGGGGCACTTTTTTAGTATCTTCAGGCACCTGAGGTGCTCTTTGCTCAGGAGTCAAAACAATATTGTGTACTCTAACCCAATCACCCTTCTTAGCAGTAGCCATATAACTTCACCTTACTTTCTAATTAATTGTCTCATGTCGCCCATGATTGCTCTAGGTACAGGTAAATCAATCATAGTTTTTAGACCTGGATGTGCATTTATTACATGTGGAATCATATTTACACACATTGCAATTGTGCCTAGTCCACCTTCAACTTCTGGTTTAATTGACATATTAACTTCAGGAGTTCCTTTTATAGTTATATAATCACCAGTAAATGTTCCTTCCATCTCAGGTTCGATTTGTTGTGGGTGAATCATGTCTATTTTAACCTCACCGTCTACATACCCTTGTCCAGTCATGTTTACTCCAGCTACATTCCCTGCTGCTGCAAATCCATATGGAGATTTTCTATCCACAGATGTAATAATTGGTTTCATTTGTTGCTCAAATTTTTCAACATTCCATCCAATAGCATCTGCTATCATACGAACTGATTCAGAAAATCCAACATGTCCTGCTAACGAACCATCCTTAACCCCATTTTCGAATTCTTCTACAGTTATTCCTACACCTTGCTCTTCCATTACAGCTGGTCCAAATGGAGATAAGCTATTTACTCTTTTAGCTTCTATATGCTCAACATCAATCATACATCCTGTTAAACAAACTACTAACAAATCCATAATTAATCCTGGATTTATACCAGTTCCTAGAACAGTTACTCCATTTTCTTTTGCTATCTTATCTAATTCAGCTGCTAGCTCTGGATTTTGAGCTTGAGGGTATGACATTTCCTCTGCAGTAGAGATAACATTTACTTTTTTCTCTAAAGCAAATTTTAATTTAGAAAAAGCATTTTTAGTAAACGAATCTGTTGCACATAAACAGACATCACAACATCCTTCCTTTAAAACTTCGTCAACATTTTCGTTAATAATAACTTCAGGTCTATCTCCTCTTTCTACACCTAGTACATCATACATACTCCTATTTTTTCTTGATTCTGCCATATCACAAACACCAACTATTTCTACACCTTTTTTCTTTAGCAGCATTTTTGCCATACCGCTACCCATAGCACCAAAACCCCATATAACTACCTTAACATTTTCCATTCCAACACCTCCAAGTTTTCTCACAATATTTTCATTGTTTAACATTGCAATAAACTTGCCAACAATATATAAAAATTAATATTCTAAACTTTCTGCTATTTTTCAAGCTTTGACTTCTTTATATAAATAAAATAAATTATAAATTAATTCAAAAACAGAAAAAACCGCAAAAACATTTGCATGCACATGCAAATGTTTTTGCGGCTAAGTATTTATGTTATATTTTCTCATCTTATGCTGTAAAGTTTGTCTTTTTATATCTAATCTTCTTGCTGCCTCAGAAATATTATAATTAGATTCATTAAGAGTTTTTTGAATTAAACTTCTTTCTAGCTTATTCATAATATTTGGTAAAGAACTATCACATTGGATAATATTATTAAAATCAAACTGTGACTCTTTTATACTAACAATATGTGATGAGAAGTGTTCTTGCTTTAAGACATGCTCATCATTAGATATGTAATTCATAGCTCCTTCGATAGAGTTTTCCAATTCCCTTACATTTCCCGGCCATGAGTACTTGTATAAAACATCTAACATATCTTGTGATATCATCCAAACATCCTTATTGAGCTTATTATTATAAACTCTTATGAAATGCTCACTGAGTATTTTAATATCATCTTTTCGTTCCCTCAAAGGAGGTACTTTTATAGAAACAACATTTAGCCTGTAGTATAAATCCTTTCTTATCGTACTATTGTTAATAGCCTCCTGAGGATCTTCATTTGTTGTGGCAATGATTCTTACATCTACCGGTATATCTTTTAACCCACCAACCCTTCTTATGTATCCCTCTTGTAAAACCCTTAAAAGCTTGGCTTGTAAAGAAAGACCCATAGAGTTTATTTCGTCTAATAACAGTGTTCCTCCATTGGCATGTTCAAAAAGACCAGGTCTATCTATAGCGCCTGTAAAGCTGCCTTTTACTGTACCAAAAAGAATACTTTCCAGAAGTGATTCGGGTAGTGCCGCACAGTTTTGTCCTATAAAAGGCTTATTTTTCCTTTTGCCATCATAATGAATGCTTTGTGCAAAAAGTTCTTTTCCTGAACCTGTTTCGCCATATATCAGTACACTTGAAGAAGAATCAGTAGCTCTTCTAGCTACATTTATGGCTTTTTTTAAACTATCACTATTTCCTATTATATCTTTAAAAACATATTTATGAATTTCAAAATCATATTTATCATCATTCTTTCCAACAAGCTCTTTTTGAAGATCTACCAGCTGCTCGGACAGCTTTTTAATATTAGTAACATTATCAGCAATCTCTAATGCTCCAAGATGAATACCGTCGTATACTATTGGTATCGTAGTATTAACCGTAGTTATCTCTTTTCCTTTATAGTTTAAATATGTTTGCGTTCTATTTAGTATTCTCTCACCTGTTTTCATAACTGTTAACAAAGTGCTTGTATCATCATCTAAGCTTGGGAATATCTCAAGGATATGTTTGTCCAACACCTTATCTTTTTCCAATCCTTCAATATACGCCATAGCATCATTATAATATAATGTTTTCCCATATTTATCTATTACATGAATTCCTACATCTATATGGTGCAAGATATTTTGCAGTATAAGTCTATCAAAGCCAATCATTTTCATAATATCATTCCTTCAGTAGATAATATATCTCCATTATAGATGATTCACTTCACTTTTTCAATTTTGATGTTTAAAAATAACTAAACCTAGTCTATTGTAGTAAACATATCTATACTTTGCTTTAGTTTAGTTGATAGTATATTTAGTTTATTAACGTGATCATTTATTGATTGTATTATACCAAATTGCTTTTTAGACTTACTATTTGCATCAGACGCGATTGTGCTGATTTTGTATGCCATCTGAGAAATACCATCAATTGATGTAGATATCATATCTCTCTGCACATTAACGTCTTGAATATTTCTTAATATACTCATTATCTCATCTATCATTCTTTTGATCTCGTCTTTAATTGTATAAAAAGATTTTTCTGTTTCATTTAAGTGATCTTTTTGCACTTTAACAATATCACTGTTATCTTCAGCAACATGTTTAAGCTTCTGGGCTTTACTTTCAACATCATGAACAATATCTATTATTTCTGATGTTTGCAATGAAACCTGTTCAGATAATTTTCTTATTTCATCAGCCACAACAGCAAACCCTTTTCCAGACTCTCCTGCTCTTGCTGATTCAATTGCTGCATTAAGCGAAAGTAGATTAGTCCGTTTTGTTATATCACTTATTACATCAGTTATTTGTTCAATTCTTGAAATTGAACTGTTTAATTCTATCATTTCATCATTTAATCTACATGAGTTATTAAAGCTATCATCAAATCCATTACTGAGTTTTTCTATTTTATTAACTCCATCAAGGACTACTTTTTCTGTAGCTGAAAAGCTTTGATTAATAATTTCTACTTTTTTGTTTATCATTAACATAAAATCAGATAGTTTTTCTACTTCAGCAATTCCTTTATCAACTTCGTTTATTTGTATTTTAGCTCCATCATATACTTCTTTAACAGTATTAGCGACATGCTCAGTATAATCATGAGCATCACCTGATAATTTTGCAAATTTATGTGCAGTATCAGAAACATCCGTAGAAGTAATGGTAATCTCCTGTACAATATCTTTTAAATATGCAATCATAATATCAAAAGTATTATTTAAAGTTATCATTTCTTTACATGTATGTATTTGAGATTTAGCATTTAAATTGCCTTGTGAAATTTTTTTTAGCATATATATCAAGTTTCTTAAAGGAAGAACTATTAACCTTGAATATGATAATGAGATAAAAAAGATAACAGCTATTAATCCTACTATTGTAAAAACTATATAACTTCTAATATCATTAAAAGCTTTTTGATATTCATGCTTAGGTATTGAAGTAAATACATGCCATGAAACTCCTTCTATGTTTTTATGTGCTGTTATGTATTTTTGGCTATTATCTGTATATTCAAACGTTTGATTGTACTCTGACTTTGATATAGCATCTAGTATTTCTCTATTCTCAACTTTACTATTAAGCTTATCTTTTTCATTATGATATATAATCTTCTCATTGCCATCAGCAATAAAAACACTTCCCGACTTACCAACATCAATTTTATCAATTGACTCAGTAAACTTATTTAAATCTAGCATAACAATAATAACACCAAGCCTGTCTGATAGACTGTTTATTGGCATTGCCACAGGGATAACTAATTTTTTTGTAGTCGATGCATCTGTTAGATTGCCGATAACTAATTCATTCTTATTCATTACTCTAGTAAAATACTCTGAGTTAGAAATATTCAATTTTGATGTACTATCACCATTTTTAGGCCAACTGGCTATAATACTTCCATCTGTTCCAGTTATTAATACAGTATCATAAAGACCTTCTGAGCTGTTTACAGCATTCTTCAGAGACAATATGATCTTATTAAGTCTAACTTTATCATCTAATACTCCATCATTGTTTATGTCTTCTAGAAGCACGAGCAAATCTGATTGAGATGTTAGTCCTTTTAAAACATTGCTTGTTCCATTTATAGTTGAACTCATGCTACTTCTAACTCCATCAGCATAAACCATCAGATTATCTTTCTTAGTGTTATCTACTTGGTCATAAGATATCTTATATGTAATAAAACCTAAAAATATTATTGGAATTATTGATACAATCACAAATAATATGCCAAGCTGTTTGCTAATTGATAAGTTACAGAATGAATTTCTTATAATAGATTTTATTTTTAACCTATTTATCTTATTTCTACAAAAGATTATTTGTTTCTTAGCAGCAAAAAATAATTTTCCCATTCCCCTATTGTCATCTCCTCTGAATATAATTACCTAAATATGCCATGAATTTATTTTATCATCTGCTAACTTTAGGGGAATTAACACACTGTTATCTTATTGTTAACTTTCCGTTAACTTATGCACAAAAGAGCAAGCTAAAATTGCTTGCTCTTTTAATCACACTACATATTGCTTGAATTATTGCTAAGTGGTAGAGATATAATAAATTCTGTACCTTTATTAATCTCACTTTTTACGTCTATATTTCCTCTTAGTGCTATTATTATATGCTTTACAATAGCCAATCCTAATCCCGTTCCACCTACCTGTCTAGACCTTGCCTTATCTACTCTATAAAATCTTTCAAAAAGCCGTGATAGATGCTCTTTTTCAATACCAATGCCAGTATCGCTAACTTTAATATATATCTTTCCAGACACGCTATATGCAGTAACTACAACATTCCCTCCATTGGGAGTATATTTAATGCCATTATCTATAAGATTAATTAGCATTTGCTTAAACCACCCACTATTTCCTTGTAAAGAAGGCAGATTTTTATTAACCTTATCTATGAGTTCTATATCTTTTTGCTTTGCAATCTCACTAAGCATCTGCATTACTTCGTCTATGGACTTATTTACATCAATAGTTTCTTTACTTGGCAGATTGTTTTTATTTTCAATCTCAGATAGTAACAGTAAATCCTGTATTAATGACGTTAATCTGCTCGCTTCTATATCAATAATATCCAAAAACTTATCTCTAATATTCTTGTTTTCAGCTGCTCCTTCTTTAAGTGTTTCAACAAACCCTTTTATTGAAGTAAGAGGCGTTTTTAGTTCATGTGATACATTGGCAACAAAATCTTTTCTCATATTCTCTAATTTTCTTATCTCTGTTATATCTTGAATAATAATAACTGTACCTAATGTTCTATTTGGGTCATTGTTTAATCTAATCATATTAGAATGTATGCTTAAAATCCTGTACCTAGGTTCAAAAATTTCTATTTCATTTTTCACTATATTGTTTTCATATAACATACTATTTATCAAATCATCCAATACATTATTTCTTACAGCTTCCAATATATGCTTACCTTTGACTTCGTTTTCAGAAATACCAAATATCTCTTCTGCAGAAGGATTTATTAAAATAATTCGGTGCGAATTATCAAGAGCAATAACTCCATTGAACATACTCGTCAGTATAGCTTTCATCTTCGTATTGCTTTCCTGCAACTCCCCTACTGTGGATTTAAGTTTTATACTCATAATATTAAAATTGTCTGAAAGCTCTCCTAACTCATCACCTGTCTTAGAATATACCTTTTCTCCATAATTTCCATTTGATATTTTTTTAGTAGCATATGTCAACTGTCTTATAGGATCTGTAACTATCTTAACATATCTAAGTCCTAGTAAAATCGCGACGGTCAATCCCGTAAGCATAGAAATAGCACTATATTTGAATAATGTCATATTGGTTACAGTCATGTCTTTGATTGATACAGATAATCTAATTACTGCCAAATCATTATTTGATGAACTAAATGGAATAGCAACATACAGCATATCCCTTCCAATTGATTCACTGTATCTTTGGCTTACTCCTATTTGTCCGCTAAAAGCTTTTTGCACCTCTATTCTATCTTTATGATTTTCTAAAGTTTCAGCGTTGGCTGATGAGTCACCTATAACCCACCCATCTTTATCAATAAAAGTTACACGTGCATTAGTATGCTTTGAATAAACTAAAGCAATACTATTTAAGTAACTCTTATCATAATTGTCTGATTCACGTAGAGCCTCACCAATTAGTCTAGAATTTGTTATAAGCTTTTCCTGCACATTATCTAAATAATTTACTCTTAAAAGACTAAGTGCAAGAACACCTGTAATCAATACTCCTATCAGAACTAATGCCATGAAAGTTATAAAAATTCTTTTTTGCATAGTATTTCCCCTTATTTCATTTTATATCCTATACCTCTAATAGTTTCAATATACTTTGGATTTCTATCGTTATCTTCGATTTTTTTTCTTAAGTGTCTTATATGAACATCAACCGTTCTTGTTTCTCCAAAATAATCATAACCCCATACTTCATCAAGCAATAGATTCCTAGATAAAACCTTTCCTCTATTTTGAGCTAATATTCTTAATAACTCAAATTCTTTAAGGGTCAATTCCAGTTTCTTGCCACCTTTTAAAACCTCATGTTTCTCATCATCAATAATTATATCTCCAATTTTAATAACCTTATCTGGCTCAGGTTGCTTTACATCAACACTTCTTCTAAGAACTGCCTTAATTCTAGCCATAAGCTCTCTAACACTAAAAGGTTTTGTCATATAGTCATCTGCCCCAATCTCTAATCCAATTACTTTATCTGCCTCGTCACTTTTTGCAGTAAGCATTATTATTGGAACGTTTCCTATTTCATCATCATTTTTTATTTTCTTGCATACATCAATCCCATCAATGATAGGAAGCATTAGATCAAGTATTATTAAATCAGGCTTTTCTTCTTTTGCTCTTTCCAATGCTTGTTTCCCATCGAATGCAACTATGACATCGTATCCATTATTCTCAAGGTTAAATTTTATTAGCTCAACAATATGTTCCTCATCATCTACTACGAGTACTCTACCAAATCCCATAAAACTTCCTCCTTATTCTATATTAGCTGAATAATCGCTGCCATTCTTCCAGTTACTCCGCTATCTTTTCTGTAAGAAAAAAATTCGTCACTATTGCAGCTAGTGCATATCTTGCTAACTGTTATATTTCTACTAATGATTCCTTTTTCCTCTAACACAATTTTATTTGCCTCCCAAAGATTTAACTGCCATTTAGTTGGACTTTGCTGTTTTAGCAGGCTGCCGTTGTTTGTAAAATTTTCGTTAAATTTATTATAGACATCTGAATTGACTTCATAACAGCATGGCCCTATTGATGGTCCAATTCCTACAAGGATATCTTCTGGTATTGAGTTGTAAGTATGTTGCATTATATCAACCATTTTGCCAGCTATCTTATTAACAGTTCCTCTCCAGCCAGCATGAGCCAAAGCTACAACTTTGTTAATGGGATCAAGATAAAATATAGGAACACAGTCAGCATAGAAGGTACATATCATTATATTTTTAATATTCGTAACAAGACCATCTACTCCGTCATCTATGCAATTCAACTCATCTTTTTTGCTCTCAACTTCGTCAATTATCCTAATATTTGTGCCATGAACTTGATTTGATAATACTATTTTATCCAATGAAGTATTAAACAAATCTGCAATTATATTAAAGTTATGCTTAACATCATTAAAATCGTCATCTGTCTTTATTCCTAAGTTCATACTACTATAACTGCCAGAACTCACTCCACCTATTCGAGTAGTAAATGCATGAGATACTAATCCGGTTTTTTCAAAACTACATATTGTATAAAATTTTACTCCTTTTTTTTCTTTTATCACAAACCTATTATCATAATCCATATAATCACCTCATCACAATTCCTAAATAAATAGGACTCAAAAAGAGTCCTTGGGTAAGATTTATCATAGTCTTTCTATTTTTCGTCTAGTAATTTCTTAAGTTCATCCATAAATGTATTTATATCTTTAAACTGCCTATACACAGAAGCGAATCTGACATATGCCACTTCATCAGTATTCTTCAATTTATTCATGACCATTTCACCAATATATTCCGTAGTTATTTCTTTTTCCATTGAATTAAATAACACTTTCTCTATTTCATCTACTATTTCTTCCATTTGTTTAACTGATACTGGTCTTTTCTCACATGCTCTAATTATACCATTAAGCAGTTTGTTTCGATTGTATGATTGTCTGTTTCCATCTTTCTTTATGACTACTAAAGGTATTTCTTCAATCTTTTCATACGTAGTAAATCTCTTGTTGCATTGGATGCACTCTCTTCTTCTTCTTATTGCTTGTCCTTCATCTGTAGGCCTCGAGTCTATTACTTTTGATTCAAAATAGTCGCAATAGGGACATTTCATATATTTCACCCCTTATCATGTTTAGTTCGGCTAAACTTATATACAAATTATAATATATTTTTTTTAATATGTCTAATATTTGATATTTAATAGAATTACTAGGTATTAAATTACTTTAATTAAATACCTAGTAACCATTCTGCTAGACATCATCATTATTATAAGATAAACCCGCATCTGTTTGGAAATTGAAATCTACTAATATTACATCAGATCCAATCCTAACAATGTTTTTCCATCTTATTACAAATTCTTGATTTCTTCCAAAAAAACCTAGTATTTTCCCTGGACCTGGTATAACTATTGCTTCAACTAATCCTTTTTCTAAATTCACTTCTATATCTGATATTAGACCTAGTCTAGCTCCATCACGAACATTAACAACTTCTTTCTCTCTCAAGTCACTAGTTTTTACCATTGCCTCACCTTCTTATTCTTATTACTAATATATACTAGTCACTTGTCTCATAATATTACTGTTTTAATAAAATTTAATAATTTGTTTACTAGACTGGCAATGGCATTACATTAAATTAGCTTTTTCATATGTCTCAAAGCTGTTTTTTCCAATCTTGATACTTGGGCTTGCGATATTCCAATTTCCTCAGCTACTTCCATCTGAGTCTTACCCTCGTAAAATCTTAGATTAAGTATTAATTTCTCTCTGTCATTAAGTTTTCTAAGTCCTTCTCTCAAAGCTATGCCCTCAAGCCATGTCTCGTCTTCGCTTTTTTCATCACTTACTTGATCCATTACGTATATTGCATCACCACTATCATGATAAATAGGTTCAAACAAAGAAATAGGATCCTGTATTGCATCTAAAGCAAAAACTACTTCCTCTTTAGGGAGGTTAAGAACTTCTGCTATCTGTGATATAGTAGGTTCTTTTGAATTCTTATTTATAAGCTGGTCTCTGGCTTGAAGAGCTTTATAAGCTATATCCCTTAAGGATCTGCTAACTCTGATAGAGTTATTATCTCTTAAGTATCTTCGTATCTCACCAATAATCATAGGTACTGCATAGGTTGAAAACCTAACATTCTGAGATAAATCAAAATTATCAATAGCCTTTATCAACCCAATACATCCCACTTGGAACAAATCATCAACATGCTCTCCTCTTTTATTAAATCTCTGAATAACACTGAGAACTAATCTAAGATTCCCTCTAATAAATTCTTCGCGAGCACTCATATCTCCTGAATTTATTCGGTCAAAAAGTTTTCTCATTTCTTTATTTGTTAGTACAGGTAATTCCGACGTATTAACTCCACATATTTCTACCTTGTTTATATGCATATTGTGTATCCATTCCTTTCTTGATGTTTTGCCCCTTTTACAAAAAATTATTGCCTTAATTTATTTTTTTATTCAGTAATTAATGTAAATAGATTAAGTATTTTTATAGAAAAAAACTGCCAGTTTATGTTACACTAGCAGTTCTTAAACCATTCTTTATATCATTTTATTAATCTCTTTTTTTAATCTCTTTATTATTCTTTTCTCTAATCGAGAAATATAAGACTGAGAAATTCCAAGCATATCTGCTACTTCTTTTTGGGTCTTCTCCTCACCATTTGCTAGGCCAAACCTTAATTCCATAATTCTTTTTTCCCTTTTTGATAATCTTCCAATCGCTTGATTTAATAAATCCTTATCTACTTCTTCTTCTAAATATTTAAAGATTATGTCATTATCAGTCCCCAAGATATCAGATAATAGCAATTCATTACCATCCCAATCAATGTTAAGAGGTTCATCAAAAGATATCTCTGACTTAATCTTGCTATTTCTTCTTAAATACATCAATATTTCATTTTCAATACACTTTGATGCATATGTAGCAAGCTTGATTTTTTTGTCTGGATTAAATGTATTCACAGCCTTTATGAGTCCTATAGTACCAATAGAAACTAAATCCTCAACACCAACTCCTGTATTTTCAAATTTCCTAGCTATATAAACTACAAGCCTTAAATTTCTTTCTATTAATACAGTTCTTATAGTATCATCTTCTTTAAGATTAGACATAAGATAATTCTCTTCTTCAGGTGTGAGAGGAGGGGGTAATACTTCGCTACCTCCGATGTAAAAAATAGTTTCTTCATCATAAAGCTTTAGCTTTTTTAAAATTTTGATGTAGAATATTCTCAATGACAACTTAACCTTATCAACTAACCTCATACTTTATAACCCCCCCTTCTCAGTTAATATCTCTGGATGCAGCAAAGCAGTATATTCATCGTCACTAGAAAGATTATTATTATAAATTCCTATGACAATATCAGATATTGACTTGTCATCATCAGCCTTAATAATTATGCTATCTGGCTTAAAGCCTAGAAGCATACCATTGTCTTTCCCTAATGACTTGTAAGGAATAAGTCTAAATTTAAATTCACTTGACGTTTCAGACATAACAGCAGACACTACGTCTAAATTATTTTCTTTGTATTTAATAAATATTGTCTGAATCCGTTCAGGTAACAGATCTTTTATGGCAGAAAACTGCACAATAATAACTGGCGTTTGAGAAATTGGATCCTTTAACGAATTACCTGTATCCAATAATGCAACTATATCCGCCTTTCTATTATTCAAATTAATCGTTATAGGTATATAATTTTTGCTCTTATTCATTTTTGTCTGAATATATCCCCATGTTAACTTAATTAAAATTGAAGACATAACTACTGCAAAGATTAGAAGCTTTATTGGAAAATTTTTTATATAGAAAATTCCACTTCCAACATACGTCTCAACATCAGTTAAGTAAAATAGTGCCAAAGCAGCTCCAGCAAAAACAAAAGCAACAACATAAAAAGTTGCAAATAATTTTATAAATTTTCTTAGTTTTGCCGGATTAAATGCTACGATGATTATCAATATAGAAATAGATATTTTAACAATAAATCTTGTCATAAATCGTAGGGATGGGAAAAAAACAACTAATGTATAAAGAGCACCTATTATTGAAGCTAAAAGCAACCTAAAATTATGTGTTTTAGTTCTTGTAAAACGCTTTGTGACATATAATATTATATAGTTTATTACAATGTTTTCTAATAAAAGGTATTCAGCATAAATATACAATATATTGCCCCCTTTTATTACAAGTCCTTTCTTAATCTACTACTATTCAGTTGTCCTTGTTAATATGTCTATTATATACCATACTTTTTTAAAATTATGTCATATGCTGAAGTCGAAAAAAAAACCCTTTCTAAAATTTAGAAAGGGCTATCTATCTCTTTTTCTTAAAAATGTAGGTATATCCAAGTCGTCTGTGTCAAATTGTTTGTTATCATTTGTCACATCTTGTTTTGGCTTTTCTTCATTCTTTTCATTTTTTATAGTATTTACTATCTGTTCCTTTTTATTTGCATCAAATCCAGTGGCTATAACAGTAATTTTTAATTCGTCTTTCAAGTTTTCATCAACACCAGCACCAAATATTATATTTGCATCTGGGTCAACTGATTGCCTAATGAGATCTGCTGCTTCATTAACTTCAAACAAACCAAGGTTAGGGCCACCAGTAATATTTAATAAAACTCCTTTTGCACCTTCTATTGAGGTCTCTAAGAGTGGACTATGTATAGCTTGTTTAGCTGCTTCTGTAGCTCTGTTTTCACCACTTGCTTTACCAATACCCATATGAGCAAGTCCTTGATCTAACATGATAGTCTTAACATCCGCAAAATCAAGATTTATTAATGCTGGTACAGCAATAAGATCCGATATACCTTGAATACCTTGTCTTAAAACATCATCAGCTATTTTAAATGCATCCACGATTGATGTTTTCTTTTCAACAACTTGGAGAAGTCTATCGTTTGGTATAGTAACTAAGGTGTCAACCTTATTCTTCAATTCTTCTATTCCTTTTTCTGCATGAACCATTCTTCTTCTTCCTTCAAACATAAATGGCTTAGTCACAACACCAACAGTTAGTATTCCTAATTCCTTTGCTACTTCAGCTACAATCGGAGCTGCACCCGTACCTGTTCCACCACCCATACCAGCTGTTATAAATACCATATCTGCACCTTTCAATGCTTCTAGTATGTCATTTCTGCTTTCTTCTGCCGCTTTCATCCCAACCTCTGGGTTAGCGCCTGCTCCTAATCCCCTTGTTAGCTTGTCGCCAATCTGTACTTTGACTTCTGCCTTAGAGGAATGAAGTGCTTGTCTATCAGTGTTTATTGCTATAAATTCTATGCCTTTAACCTGATTTTCTATCATTCTATTTACTGCATTATTACCTCCGCCACCTACTCCTATTACTTTTATATGAGCGAATTGTTCCATGTCTACATCGAAATCAAACACTTTATGACCCCCTTAATTTATATCTTAAAAATATTCATCCCATACTTTCTTAAAAAACGAAGTAATTCTATTTTCATCTCTACTTTTAGTTCTAAACTTTGATTTTTTCTTTTCAACATTATTATATTCTATATAATAATTAAATCTCCTCTTTTTTACATAATTTACCATACCTACTCCACTTGAAAAAATTGGTTCTTTAACTCCTAGATTATTGGGTTGTCCAATCCTTACAGGCAGACCAAATATCCTACTACCTATTTCTTTTACTCCTCCTAGATAACTTACTCCACCTCCTGTAACGACTACACCAGCTAATATCTGATTTTTAATCCCTTTGTTAATTAATTCAGAGTGGATTATTTCAAAAATTTCACATACTCTTGCCTCTATAATTTTAGCAAGCTGTACTTCTGTTACTTTTATTTTCTCGTTAATCCCAATTGGACTTACATCAAAATAGCTTTCTTCCTTGGCCAAAGGGGTATAAGCTAAGCCAAATCTTCGCTTTATTTCTTCACTTTCTTTAGAAGAAGCTCTTAATCCTATAGATATATCATTCGTAATATGATTACCTGCTATTGGTATAATATTTGAATACACAAGTTTACCGTTATTAAATAATGAGATATCAGTCGTACCTGCTCCTATATCTACTAGTAGAACTCCAAGCTCTACCTCATCTCGTGTGAGAACTGAATTTGATGTAGCAAGGGGCTCCATTATTATTCCTAAAACTTCAAGTCCTGCTTTGTTCACACTTTTAACTAAATTTAATACTGTAGTAGTAGATCCTAGTACAATATCTACATCTGCTTCAAGTCTTATGCCTGCCATTCCTATAGGATCCGTTATTTCATCATACCCATCCACAATATACTGTGTAGGAATAATATCTATTATCTGCTGATCAGGGGGAATTGATATAATAGTAGCTGAATTGAGTACTCTTTTTACGTCTTCAAAGGTTATTTCTTTATTATCATTTGATACGGCAATTACTCCTTTATTGTTAATAATTTGAGTGTATCCCCCTGGTATATTTATATATACTTCGACAACTTCTACATTTGCCATATTTTCTGCTTGTACTAAAGCCTCGACAATGGCGCTTGCAGTAGACTCTATATCAACAACGATACCTTTTTTTATTCCATTACATTGACTTTTGCCTATTCCAATTATTTGAGCACCGCCAGTTCTATCTACATCTGCTATTATTACACATACCTTTGACGTTCCAATATCTATTGAAGCTAGTAAATCACCCATGGTTTTGCCCCCTCTAACCATTAAACAGTATCAATATATAAGTTCAATAAAACTATCAATTTTCCTCTTTTTTTGATAGGCTATGATAATTTTTGATACTATTTTACTAGCTTATATTCTTTCTATTAAAAAGATATCTACGTATTATTGCAAAATTTTGGAACAAACGTCCACCAAATGCGAATATAGCTGCATAGTATAGAGGAACTCCCAATCTATCTCCAATATAAGCTAAAAATGCTGCTAATATCGCATTGCCAAAAAAACCTGAAACAAAAATACCAGTATTAAATTTCTTTTCAAGCATAGCTCTTAAGCCGCCAAATACTGAGTCCATGCATGCCAGTATTGCTACTGATACATACAAGGAGTAACTTGGAGAATAGGTTATAGGCAAATAAATCCCAACAACTATACCTATTATGATGCCAACAAAAGCTAAAATTATCATAATCATTCACCCTCTTTTATAGGTTTTGCATATTTAAAGTTTGAACCTGTCCAGTAGTACTTCGGGACATATACATTATCTTTTATAACTGTTTCTACTTTTATTTTATATACCTCTCTTAAAATCCAACCATGACTATTAGGTGCATTTATGGCAGCATATAGCACTTTTGGATCTCCTATTGCCGTTATTACAAATGGATTAGCAGAACTTCTGTTATTTATTCTTATAATTGGTCCTCCACACTTTACTTCTGATCTGGACAGTACTCTTTGACCATTTATGCTAATAGCTTCTGCACCTGCTCTTCTTAAATCATTTAAAATTATTTGAATATCCGAGTCATGTATAATATCCTCGTTAATATTAGATCCTATTATTTCTCTATCAGCATTATCCGCAACAATAACTCTAATTCCTGGTCCTTGCACATCCTCTAATCCGGCTAAAAGTTTAGTCTCATCGATTTCTTTCTGCAATACATCTGCAGCATCACCATTGTCATCTAGTGCATCTTCAAAATCTTTTAGTTCCTTTTTCTTCTTATCAATGAGTTTATTTAAATCACTAATTTCCTTATGAACATTATCCACTTCATTTTTCATTAGCTGTATAGACTTTAACGACACTAAATCATAATCATCAATATTACGCTTCATTTGAATCGACAATAGTGTCCCTAACAAAATAGATAAAATTACCAAGGACATTTTACCATCAAATTTTTTTTTCATAAAAAACCCTCCTAAGGGCTAATCAGATATCTTTTCTACTGGTTTAGCATATCTAAATTCTTTTATCTTCTTATATTTTGGCACTACCATATTTTGCTCTTGCTTTATATGAATATTCAAATCGAACATATTCTCCATATGCCATACTAAACCGCCTTTAATTCTTAAAGCGTTTTCTAAATCATCTGATTTTCCAATCGCCTTAATTACAAAAGGAGGCCCAAATGAAACCCCGTTAATCTCCAGATGACCACCAGCTGGAACTATCTCAGTAAATCCAGTATATCTCTGGTCATTAATAGATATGGCTTCAGCTTCAGCTGCATTTAGCATACTAATTAATTGAAGTAAAAAATCGTAGTTTGATACTATAGTACTTGTTTCATCCCCATATTGTATTTCCATAGGAGGGTCATTTATTTCAATTATTACACCGGGACCCTCTACATCTTCAACCCCAGCAAGCATCCTATATTTTTCTAGGTCTTTGTATAGGTTTTCATAGTAAATACTTTTTTCTGCTTCTCCTTTTTCATACTGCTTTACTTTAGACTCAAGGCTGTCTAGTTCTTTTCTCATATTTTCCCTTTCATCTTGAAGTTTTTTATACTCTATAGCTAGCTGCTGTGCTCTTTGAGTAGGAATCATACCCTGTCCAACAGTATTTTCAACGGTTTTAAACTGAATAGCTAGTATTAGACCTAAAATAATACAAACTCCAGTTATCGCTACCTTACTCCTAATATCATTCATATAAATCCTCCTAGTTACTATCTTTTTTTATGATAGCGTTATTGCCCTTGTCTAAATAAATAGATTGACAATTTTGGTTCTTTTTTCTTAAGTCTTCTAAAATTGCTGATAGAAAACTTAATTTATATTTTACATTATCTAGGGTACCAAATGCAACTTTTGTTCCACTCTTCATTTCAATTGTGGCGTTTTGATTGTCATCAAACACAATAGTACTAATAGATTCTATCAATTTGTGCTGCTTACATATATCAAAAAAAACCTGAAATTGTTCATTAATATGTTTATCTTTGTATTCTAATATCTCACCTATTGAAGGGTTGTTAAGCTTTAGGCCTATAACTTCAGGTAGTTTGTCATCTTTTTTTACAGTTAGAATATTCAATATTCTACCTTCATCATCTACATATAAGTACGAACCAATATAGTCTATTATTAATGTCTCTTGTCTTTCTGTGATATTAATTAATATTTTATTTGGTAATCTTCTCTTAACATTTACCTGTTTTATATAAGGATGTAAAAGAAGATTCTTTTCTGCTTTCTTAACATTAATCTTAAAAATATTTTCTCCTGTTATTATTCCCGATGCCATAATTACTTTTTCATCTTCTACAACGTGATTATCTTTAACAATTATTTGAGATATATGAAAAAAGCTTGTCCTAGTAGATAAGATAAAAAAAATAGCAGCTAACAATGATAATATAACAAAAATAAGTCCCATTCTTTTTTTTCTTAACTTTTTATCAATAACACTTGTTTTTCTCATTTTACCTACCCCCAAGTATAAGCTTGTCCAATTAGGACTGAGCAGCGAAAGGCTGCTATTATATTTTAACAATATCAGCTCCTAATGCTCTTAGCCTATCTTCTATTCCATCGTATCCTCTTTCAATATGATATATATTATCAACTTCAGTAGTTCCCTTAGCAGCCAACCCTGCTAAAACAAGAGCAGCACCTCCTCTTAAATCTTTAGCTGTCACTTTAGCACCAGTTAACTCTTTTACTCCTTTAATCACAGCTACCTTTCCAACTGTTTTAATATTTGCACCCATTCTAACTAATTCTTCAACATGTTTATATCTATTTTCAAAAATAGTTTCAGTTATTATACTGGTTCCGTTGGCAGTACACAATAATGATAACATTTGCGCTTGCATATCTGTTGGAAATCCAGGATAAGGTAGGGTTTGAACAGTTTCAATTGCATTAATCTTTTTTGGCCCTATTATTTTTAAAGTAGTGCAATTATTATATATCAAGCAACCTGTTTCTCTTAGTTTGGCTATTATAGATTGAATATGATCAACTTCTATATTTTTAAGCACTACTTCTCCTCCAGTTATTGCTGAAGCAACCATATAAGTACCAGCAACTATTCGGTCTGGTATAATTGTATGCTCAGTGCTAGTGAAATTAGTTACTCCTTCTATTCTAATAACACTTGTTCCAGCTCCATATATTTTTGATCCAATAGAGTTCAAGAAATTCTGTAAATCAATTATTTCTGGCTCTCTAGCAGCATTTCTAATTACGGTTGTGCCTTTTGCTTTTACAGCTGCCAGCATTATGTTTTCTGTAGCACCAACACTAGGATAATCCAGTTGAATTTCGCAACCCTTTAACTCTTTAGCTTTGCAATAAAGGAATCCATGAGATTCTTCTATTATTGCTCCCATCTCTTTAAGTGCTTTAAGATGTAGATCAATAGGTCTAGGTCCAATTTCGCAACCACCTGGATAGCTAATCTCAACTTCCCCAAATCTACTTAACATAGCTCCCATTAAAATTATGGAAGATCTCATTTCTCTGACCAAATCCTCTGGTATACGAATCTTTGATACGGGTTTAGAATCTACAAATATTACATTATCTACTCTATTAACTTTACATCCTATAGATGAAAGTATTTGTTCCATAATTTCTACATCTCTAAGGTTTGGAGTATTAAATATAGTATTTGTATTATTATTAATAACTGTAGCTGCTAGAACAGGAAGAACTGAATTTTTAGCGCCAATTATTGATACTTCACCAACTAGCTTCTTCCCACCTTCTATAATATATTTTCCCATCATTACACCTCCAGAATATGCTACAAGCTATATGTAAAAAACAATATATACCTATCTTATGCATAATCTAAAAAGGTGTTACAACTACTTAATTATCTCTATTTTACTAAGTCTCTAACAATATTTACTATTCTTTTGTCAGCATCAACAATTCCCATCTCCTTGCTTTTTGTAGCCATTATAGACAGCTTTTTACTATCAGATAATAAATTATTTATTGTTTCAAGCAGTAATTTTCCATTTAATTCCTTTTCTAATATAACTATCCCTGCTCCATTTTTTTCTAGTGCTCTAGCATTATATTCTTGGTGATTTTCAGTAGTATAAGCTTTAGGAATTAATATGCTTGGTATTCCTACTGCAGTTAATTCTGCTATCGCAATAGCTCCTCCACTTGTAATCATTAAATCTGCTATGGATAATGCTTTTGGCATTTCAAAAAAATATGGTACAATTCTTATATTATCGTTTAACTTTCCTATTCCACTATCTTTTAGTTCCGACATAAATTTTTCATAATGTCTTTTTCCAGTTACATGCAATAGCTGTATGTTCTTGTTGTTATTAATATTTAATACTACTTCTTGCATTGCCTTATTTAAGGAACTTTGACCACCACTTCCACCAAAAGATAGTATAAAATGTTTATAAGGGTCAATTTTGAGTTCTTTATATGATTTTTCTTTATCCATATTTAATATATCTTGACGAATTGGGTTTCCTGTTATAATTATCTTTGAAGGGTCTTTAAAATACTTTTTACACTCTTCAAAGCTCCCAGCAATTCTATTAACAAATTTAGATAGTATTCTATTTGTCGCTCCAGGAAATGCGTTTTGTTCGTGTATCATAGTAGGTATTTTTTTTAAAGCTGCTAAAAATACTATTGGTCCACAAACATATCCTCCTGTACCAATAACTATGTTTGGTTTAAAATCTCTTATAACTTTATTAGCATCATTAAGCCCTAAAAAAAGCTCTTTTATTGATTTAATCGTGTCTACTGAAAGCTTTCTAGTAAACCCCTTTACTCTCACAGTTTTAAAAGCAAATCCTTCTTTTGGAACAATTTCTGCTTCCATACCTTTTTCAGTTCCTACATATAATATATCTACATCCCTATATTCCTGTTTAATCTTACGCGCTATAGCCAAAGCAGGATATATATGTCCACCAGTTCCTCCTCCAGTTATTAAAACCTTCATCTAACTCAACTCCTATCTAACTCTGTATGTCTTGATATGTTAAGCAATATACCTGCTGCAGCCATGTAAATCATCAATGATGTACCTCCATAGCTAATAAAGGGTAATGGAATCCCTGTTGGAGGTATAGACGAAGTTACTACTGCAATATGAATCATTGATTGAACTGTTATTAAAGCAACTATACCTGACGCCAGTAAGCATCCAAACAAATCCTTTGCGCCTAATGCAATCCTTATTCCTCTCCATATTACCACCAAAAACAGCAGTATTACTGTTACACATCCTAAAAAGCCTAGCTCTTCTCCTACAATTGCAAAAATAAAATCATTGTATGGTTCTGGTATGTAAAAAAATTTCTGTCTACTTTTACCCAGTCCTAATCCGAATAATCCGCCAGAGCCTAAAGCGTATAAAGATTGTACAGCTTGCCATCCTGCTCCACTCTTAACTGCAAAAGGATCAAGAAATGAAGTTACTCTTTCTAATCTATAAGGTTGAGCTATAATGGCTGCTGTCCCACCTGCTAAACCTAGAATTCCTAGCAAGGATAAGTGAAAGATTCTTGCTCCTGCAATAAATAAAACTATAAAAAGAGTTAACCCTAAAGTTGCACTAGTACTTAAGTCTTTCTGCATTAAAATCAACCCACATGATAGCCCTATTATCATAAGTGAAGGCATAAAACCCTGTCTTATGTTCTTAAGCTTATCTTTTCTCTTAGCTAAGAAGGATGCTAGAAATATTATTGATCCAAGCTTTATAGCGTCAGATGGCATAAATGTTGTAAAACCAATATCTACCCATCTTTTTGCTCCATTAAATTCAGTTCCAAGAGGTGTATATAGTAAGAAAGCCGTACCAATACATGCTATAAAAATCAATTTAGATAATCTATCTAACCTCCAATAATTAAAGTTCATGAAAAACAACATTGCAAACAATCCCAGTACACTTGATATAAGCTGCTTTCTTAAAAAATAGTACCCATCATCCATTTTATATAGTCCATCAGGCCAACTTGAACTAAACACCATGATAATGCCTATAAAAACGAGTAAAATAACTGCTATCATCAGGGTAAAATCACTGGCTTTCTTTTTTGCCATTCTCAAGCCTCCCTCATACTTCTCACTTCTCTCTTAAATACATTTCCCCTTTCTTCATAGCTATCAAACATATCCCAGCTTGCGCAAGCAGGGGAAAGTAGTACATTGTCACCACTATTTGCAATTTCAAATGATTTTTGAACTGCTTCATTAATATTTCCTACTATATATATATTATTAAAGCCCCTATTTATTGCAGCTTTCTTTATTTTTGTTGCAGTCTCACCTAATAATATTAGTGCCTTAACCTTGTTATCAAAGCTTTCGATAAACTCGTCAAATTCACTTCCTTTGTCCATTCCCCCTGCTATTAACACAATTGGACTATTAATTGCCTCTATTGCCTTAATTGAAGCATCTGAATTTGTGCCTTTAGAGTCATTATAGAAGCAAACTCCATTAATTTTCTCAACAAATTCTATTCTATGCTCTACACCTTCAAACTCTTTAAGAGTTTTCTCAATAATATTATATTTAATACCCATACACCAGCTAATAGCAACAGCAGCTAATGCATTTTCCAAGTTGTGTTTTCCAGGTATTCTTATATCACTATGTCTCATAATTTTTTCAACACATGATCCATCATTTACTACGATATAATCACCATCCAAATATACACCATGTTCTAATTTATTACTTGCACTAAAGAAAATTACATTTGACTTTACCTCTTTATAAATATCTCTTAAAGTTTGGTCATCGTAATTTAGTATTGTAAAATCATTTTTATCTTGATTTATAAATACTTTTTTCTTAGCATTGATATAATTATCATAGCTTTTATGCCAATTAATATGATCCGGAGTTATATTTGTAATAACACTTACTTTAGGCTTAAAGTTCTTTGTACTTTCAAGCTGAAAGCTACTCGCTTCTATAACAAAGATATCATTATCATTCGAGTTTACTATTTCCCAAAGTATACCTACTCCGATATTTCCTGTGACATGACAGCTCTTCTCTGCGTTTTTAAATAATTCACCAGTTAATGCTGTAGTGGTTGTTTTGCCATTAGTTCCAGTTATAGTTATAAGCGGATTTTTTGATATTCTATAGGCTAATTCAATATCTGTTATAACTTCTAAACCTTTATTTTTAGCTTCACAAATCAAAGGTATATCAAGTGGTATACCAGGACTTTTAATGATAATACTTATATCATCAAGAGCGACATCATTACTCCCTAACACATATTTAATGTCTATATCCTTTAATTCTTCAATGTATCGGCTTAGTTCTTCTTCTTTTTTCATATCTGTAATAATAATATGTGCACCAAGCTTATCTAAAGCTTTTGCAGTAGAAACTCCACTTATTGCTAAACCTAATATCAATACGTTTTTATCTTTTAACATCATTTTATCCACCTACTTTTTTAAAAATTAGCTTAGACTGTATATTCCAATTAGACATAGTATCACTGTTACAACCCAGAATACAACAACTACCTTTGTTTCCTTCCAACCTTTTTGCTCATAGTGGTGATGAAGAGGCGCCATGAGGAATACTCTCTTGCCAGTTAACTTAAATGAAGTTACCTGAATTATTACAGACAAGGTTTCTGCAAAGTATATACCTCCAACTATAGGTATTATTAAAGGTAGATTAAGTAACACAGCAACTGCTGAAACAGCTCCACCGAGGGCTAATGATCCAGTATCGCCCATAAATACCTTTGCAGGATAAGCATTGTGCCTTAAAAAACCTAGACATGCTCCAGCCAAAGCTGCAGAAAATACTGCTATGCTACTCATACCAATATTTAGTGCAACTAAACTGAAGAAAGACAAAACTATTAAAGTTACACCTGAAGCCAAGCCATCAAGACCATCAGTCAAATTAACACTATTTACCGTACCAACTACCACAAAAGCAATAAAAGGTACGTACAGCATTCCTAAATCTAGATAAGTATTGTCAAGGAAAGGTACTATTACCTTTGTTCCTAGCATTGAATTATGTGATTGATAAACAGCTAATATAACTGCTAGTACTATCTGTCCTATTAGCTTCTGGTATGCTCTTAATCCTAATGATCTTCTTAGCACTACTTTAATAAAATCATCAATAAATCCTATTAACCCAAACCCTACTGTCGACAATATAAGTATGATCATATCTTTGTTTAAAACACCTGAAGTCACAGAAGTAATTATAAGTGCAATTATCATTATTATTCCACCCATAGTAGGTGTTCCACTCTTTTTGTAGTGGGTCTTAGGCCCTTCCTCTCTAATGCTTTGCCCTACTTTTAACCTTCTGAGAACAGGAATTAATATAGGTCCTAATAATAAAGTAATAGCAAAAGAAATGACAATTACTCGTATTATATCTTTATAATCTGACATTTTTCTTCTCCTCTCAAGTACATGATAGATATATCTGTTTTTTAGTTATGTTAATGTGCTTTTATTTCAATGTTTGTAATATTTCCATTACGATTTCTCTTTCATCAAATGGATATTTTTTATCTCCTAAAATAGTGTATGTTTCATGTCCCTTCCCTGCTAATATTATTATATCTTTTGGTTTGCTATTTTCTATAGCATATCTTATAGCTTCCTTCCTATCTATTATCTCAACATAGTTTCCATTTACACTTTTTACTCCTTGAACTATGTCGTCAATAATTGCCTGAGGATCTTCAGTTCTAGGATTATCAGAAGTAACTATACATAAGTCACAGTATTTCCCAGCAACTTTTCCCATAGGTGCTCGTCTCGAAGTATCTCTATCTCCTCCAGCTCCAAATACAATTACTTTCCTTCCTAGTGCAAATTGATCCACAATACCTAAAACCTTTTCTAATGCATCAGCAGTATGTGCAAAATCAATCATTACAGTAAAGTCTTTGTTTGTAGGAACTATTTCTAATCTTCCTCTTACTCCTTTTACACTTTCAAGTCCTTTTTGGATTTCATCGAGACTAATTCCATAGGAGTATGCACAAGCTGAAGCCGCCAAACTATTGTATACACTAAAATGACCAGGTATATTCATCTTAATCCTAACACTTCCTTTAGGCGTGTTGAGCATGAATCGTACTCCATCAGCAAAATACTCAATTTCATCAGCGTAAATATCTGCCTTTTCTTCTATTCCATAAGTAAGCAAAGGAGTATTAATATGAGATATTTGATCTATCATTTCTCTGCCATGCTTATCATCAATGTTAATAATGTTATATTTGTCAGTCATATAAAACAATTTCATTTTTGCTTTAAAGTAATTTTCAAAGGTCTTATGATAATCTAAATGATCAGTTGTTAAGTTAGTAAAAACCCCAACATTAAACTTACAAAAAGCCACTCTATTCAATTCTAAGGAATGTGACGACACTTCCATTGCGCAACTACTATGACCCTCCTTAACCATTGAATAAAGAGCCTGTTGTAGTTCTAATGATTCAGGTGTAGTATTCTCTGATTTAACAAGTTTATCATTAATTACATTTCCTATAGTTCCTATAATACCTGTTTTTTTATCCACTGCTTCAAATATTGACTTTATCAAATAAGTGGTTGTAGTTTTAGCATTAGTACCAGTTATCCCTATTAATTCAATTTTTCCAGAAGGATTGTCATAATAAATTGAAGCCACGCTTGCTAACGCCAACCTAGTATCATGAACTTCTATTATAGTTATATCTTTTATGTCACTATTTATTATAATTTTCTTGTCTACAATTATTGCTCTTGCTCCATTTGAAATAGCTTCTAAAATATAGTCATGCCCATCAACTTTAAATCCTTTTATTGCTATAAAAAGACTTCCTTGAATGACCTTCCTTGAATCATGGTTAATACTATTTATATCAATATCAGTTTCACCATTGATACTTACGATCTCAAGTTCGCTAATTAATTTACTTAGCTTCATCTCTTACACCTCACAAGAAAAATTAGTATAACCTATTAGATAATACCACAAATTTTGTATTTGTTATAGTCTGCTTAAAAGGCAACATTCAAACACTTTGCTTGAAGTTGCCTTTCTGGTCTAATGTTAATTCAAATTTTGAAAGTGTACCTGTACAAGTGAGTTAAAATCAACCTCAGTACCAGCTTTAGGTATCTGTTCTGATACTACCCCTGTTCCTGTGTATTCGAATCTTAAGTTAACACTATTCAAAAGATCGGTAACTTGCTGAGAAGTTTTACCAGTCAGGTCAGGAACAATTATTTTGTTATTCTCTCTTCTAGTTGATTCCATGTAAAGATCAATATTTGACCCTTTCTTGACTACAGCTCCAGAAGCTGGAAATTGATCTTTTATTATAGCATCACTTTCAACATAGTAAGCATCTGTATCGTAATTGAGTCCTAAACTTAAAATAGTTTTGCTTGCTTCTTTGATGGTTTTATTTATTACATTTGGAACAACAATAGTCTTGCTTTCATTTTCTTTTTTCTCTTCCTCTGTAAATTGCGGCTCAACATCAAGGTAATTTAATGTATCTTTAATTACCTGACCTGCTACTGGTGCAGCAATTTGGCCACCATAATAGGCTCCATTAGAAGGCTCATCAATTATTACTAAGGCTACAATTTTAGGGTCATTAGCTGGAGCAATTGCAACAAAAGAAGCTACGTATTTACCATCTGCATATCTTCCGTCAATAACCTTTTGAGCCGTTCCTGTTTTTCCTCCTACTCTATATCCTGGTACATAAGCATTCTTTCCAGTACCTTCAGCAACAACAGATTCTAGTATTTTACGAAGCGTATTTGATGTTTCTTCGGATATTACCTTTCTTTTTATTTCAGGCTCATATCGATGTACTACATTTCCTTCTTCATCAATTAATTCTTTCACTAGCCTAGGCTTCATCAGGTTACCGCCATTAGCTACTGCTGATACTGCAGTTACAAGCTGTATTGGTGTAACCGCTATTCCCTGGCCAAAGGATATAGTTGCCAAGTTTACATCTTTAATATATTTAGGACTAGTCACAAGTCCCGCTGTCTCTCCTGGTAAAGTTATGCCAGTAGTTTCTCCAAAACCAAAAGCTCTAATGTACTCATAGAATTTTTCGGCTCCAAGTCTTAATCCTAACTCTACAAAAACCTCATTGCACGAATTTTGAACACCCTGAACAAATGTCTGACTTCCATGAGGATTGTAATATCTCCAACATTTTATTGGTCTACTACCACTATTAATCTGTCTCACATAACCATCACAGTAAAACTGACTTTGCGGAGTTACTACATTTTCTTCTAATCCTGCAGCTGCGGTTATGATTTTAAAGGTTGAACCAGGCTCATAATTATCATTGATGGGAAAATTTCTCCACATATCATACCACTTTTTGTATAACTCGTCTGCAGGTAGATTTACCCATTCTTCTGCAAGACCCTCATTGGTCGGAATCCTTGGAGAATTTGGGTCGTAGTCTGGCTTAGTTGCCATAGCTAGTATATCCCCAGTCTTAGGCTCCATTATTATTATAGAAACATTTTTAGCATTATGAGTAATCATAGTTTCTAAAGCTGCTTTCTCTGCAAAATGCTGTATTGTTTCATCAATAGTCAATACCGTACTTAGTCCATCTTTGGCCTCATATAGTGCTTCGTTATCATACGGAAGTTGCCTGCCAACTGCATCAGTTGTTTTAACCCATTTTCCAGGAACTCCAGTCAGATATTTATTAAAGGTTTTCTCTACGCCATACTGTCCTACTTGGTCTATATCTGTGTGACCCAATATATACGCTGCAAAGCTTCCAAATGGATAAAATCTCTTATTATCATCAACTATATCTATTCCGCTAAGGTCTGCTTTCCTTAAAGCATCACTTTCCTCTTTTTCTATCCATTGTTTTATCTTAACAACACTCTTTTTGCTTGTAATTTTCTCATAGACTTCTTCTTCATCTAATTGAAGTATTTCTGCTGCAGTTTTAGCTGTTTTTGTTGCATCTTTTATATCAGCCGGTCTGCACCACACCGTATCTCTGCTTACACTAATAGCTAGTTTTTTGCCTTTTCTATCATATATTACCCCTCTTTTTGCTTTAATAGGGATTCCTCTTGTCCACTGTTCTAGAGCTTGTTTTTTAAGTTCTTCACCCTGTACTATTTGTATTACTCCTAATCTAACAACTAGTGCAAAAACAATCAGTGAAACGGAAAATAATGTTACGATAAGTCTTCTTTTAGTTGAAACAGTGGGTAATGACACAGCTCTGCCCCCTAAAACATATCCGATATTTTATCTAAAAAACTATTAAATGATTTTAAAAATATAAATGATTTTTCTTCAACACTATCTTCATTTACATTTTTTTCATCTATGTTATTTAAAGATACGTATACTACCTGTTCATCAGATGGATAAACCATTCCTAGCTTACTTTGAGCTTCAAATTCTATCATGCCTGACTCCTTAATTTTATCCAACTCAAGTAGCAAATCTTGCTTTTCGCTTTGTAAGTTAGTTATCTCTCTATCAAGCTGTGAAACATCAAACTTTATTTGTGTTATATAAGCATATCTTAATAATACCGATAAACATACACATAACAACATAAGTGCAGAAGCAAATAATTTCACTTTTATAGCCGTATTACTTTTAGTATTCTTTTTATTTTTTCGTAAAGGCTTATGTTGTTTTTCATCGACATATGAGTACATTTCTTTTTTGGCTACTAACAAATTTATTCACTCCCTTATGTTTTTAGAACACTAAACTCTCTCTCCAACTCTTAATTTTGCACTTCGTGACCTTGGATTAGCTTCGAGTTCTTCTTTTGATGGTATAATTGGTTTCCTAGTTATAATGTTTAATTCTTTTTTCTTATTACATTGGCATATTGGAAACTCAGGTGGACATATACAATCTAAGCTAAGCTCTTTATATGTTTCTTTAACTATTCTATCTTCTAGCGAATGAAATGTTATGATACATATTCTTCCTTTAGTATTTAGTACTCCACATATGTCAATAATAGTATCTCTTAATATATCTAGTTCTCTGTTAACTTCTATTCTTATTGCCTGAAATGTTCTCTTAGCAGGATGAGGCCCATCCTTTCTTGCTCCACTAGGTATAGCCTTTTTTATTACTTCAACCAATTCTCCTGTAGTATCTATTGGCTTATTCTTTCTTTCTGCCTCAATAAATTGTGCGATTCTAGCTGCCCATCTTTCTTCTCCATACTGCTTAATAATTCTCTCTATTTCTTCTTTTTCATAATTATTAACAATATCCCAAGCTTTAAAATCTTTAGTTGTATCCATTCGCATATCAAGATATGCATCCTGATTATATGAAAATCCTCTATCACCTTCATCAAGTTGATGTGAGGACACTCCTAAGTCAAGTAGTACTCCATCTACTTTATCAATATTTAAGCTTTGCAAAACACTCTTTATATTTCTAAAATTATTGTGAACTATTGTAACTTTTTCTTTATATGCACTAAGCTCTGCTGTGGCTTTCTTTATAGCATTAAGGTCTTGGTCAATACCGATCAATCTTCCACTACCTAACCTTTTAGCAATCTCTTTTGAGTGTCCAGCGCCACCTAATGTTCCATCTACATAAATTCCATTTTCTTTAATATTTAATCCATTAATTGATTCGTCTAGTAACACAGATACATGCTTAAAATCCAAAATCTTCACCTCAATTTACTTTCACTTATCCTTATTATTTACTCAATATAGCTCATATATAACCTATATTCCAAGTTCAGCCATTTTTTCTGCGATATTTTCATAGCTTAGATCATCGTCATCATTATATGAATCCCATTGTTCCTTGCTCCATACCTCTACTCTATTTGAAACGCCTATTATTACAGCGTCTTTCTCTAACTTACTGTGCTCTCTTAAATTACTTGGTATCAGTATTCTTCCTTGCTTATCAAGCTCACATTCAGTTGCCCCTGCAAAAAAGAACCTTACAAATGCTCGTGCATCTTTTCTTGTTAGTGGTAAAAGTTTCAACTTATCCTCTAAAACCTTCCATTCATCTTTAGGGTAAACAAAAAGACAATTATCCAATCCTTTAGTCATTATAAATGTATCTCCTAGCTCTTCTCTGAACTTAGACGGAATAATAATTCTGCCTTTATTATCTAACGAATGTTGGTATTCACCAATAAACATTAACTTCACCCCACTTTGAGGGATTCCCCTCCACTTCCTACCACTTCAAACCACATTTTAGTATTTCTATACTGACTTCTGAATTCCTGCTAAAAATAATAAAAAAAATAAATTTTTATTAATTAGTTCTTAAGTACTAAAAAACATCAATTTTCAGCAAAAAATGCAAAATAAAAACAGCTGTCTAATATTAAACAGCTGTACAAACATCTAGTATAAATATACTATTTTTATATTATTTATAATCTGACTTAAGAGTTAAAACTATGAAACCTTTTTCTTATTCACAGACAATTCTTTTTTAGCCTTGTAGAATAGTGATATCAACGTATCTAACTCAATACTTAAGTTGTAGATAACATTATAGTCGTCATTATTAACTATTGAGGCATTAAGCTTGTCCCTTAATACGATAATCTCGTCATTAAGTGTCATATTTCATCCCGCCTTTTCATTAGGTACGACCATTTTATTACAATTTTTCCTAAAGTGTCAATTGATTGTTTCTGTTATCTACACCCGTTTTTTTATTTAGACATAATATATCTCCTGTTTTCTCTCTTTTTTACCAATTATCTATATATTTCCAAAAAAATGTCGTTTAATTGGTTGATTATTCTACATTATCCAACATGCTTTGTTTTCTTCTGATGAAAAATAGTAGCATAGCTATAATTATACTTACAGCGCTTATAAGTTGAGCTACTCTTATTGGCCCAAACATTAAGCTATCTGTTCTCAATCCTTCAATGAAAAATCTGCCTACAGAATATAAAGCTATATAAAGTAAAAATACTTCGCCTCTAACCTTAGTCTTGTTTTTTCTATACCACAATAAAAATAAAAACACTGCAAAATCCCATAAGGACTCATACAAAAATGTGGGATGTACTTTTTGTCCGTTAATCATAATTCCCCAAGGAAGATTTGTCGGTCCTCCGTGGGCTTCTTGATTAACATAATTCCCCCATCGTCCTATTGCTTGCCCTAAAATAATACTTGGACCAGTAATATCTGCAAGCTGCCAAAAATCAACTTTTCTTACCTTACAGAAAATAAGTGCTACTAAAATAGCTCCTATTAGCCCACCATGTATTGCTAAGCCGCCTTCTCTGATATTTATCATCTTCATAAAATCACCTTTATAGTAGTCCCATGAAAAGACAACGTAGTAAATCCTAGCTCCTATTATTGCTGCAGGCACCGCAAAAATCAGTAAATCTATTAACAGCTCATCATTAAAGCCTATTCTTTTACATTCCCTTAATGCTACAACTGTAGCCAACAATAATCCCATAGATATTAAAATACCATACCATCGTACAGATATACCAAAAATCTCAAAAGCCACTGGATCCATATCCATCCTCCTTTTGCAGTTAATAAGCTACTAGTTTTATTATGATTGCACATTGTAACCATTAAACCTAGTAGCTTAATCTTTTTTATATTATTTCTAATTATATTTTTATTTTTAGTTAAAGTCAATAAACTTACTTGGGCATTACAATCGAAAGCACATGATTGTCATCATTCATATGAACATCAAATCTTTTTTGCACATCTGAAATACTTACTTCATTAATAATATCTAGATATCTCAGTAAAGATGAATTTTTAAAGTGATAGCTTACAAAATTGGTAGCTATATATTCTATTGAGTTAAGCTCCATTAGATGGTATCCTATAAGTTTTTTCTTTATTCTATTAAAATCTTCTTTTGAAAGACCCTTCTCTCTAGTATTTTTTATATAGTGTTCAATCCTTTCTAAAACAGTTTTTGGAGATTCAGATTCTCCACCAATAATAGAATATCCATAGTCTTTATTTCCCACATATTGTGATCCAAAAGAATTTGTTATTAGTCCCTCGTCATAAAGCTGTTGGAAAAACTCAGAACTATTTCCAAATAACATTTCAAGCAAAATATTTGTGCATATTTCCTTATGAATCAATTTGTCTCCATCATACCCTATATCGGTATCCTTATATCCAATATTAAATATTGGAGTTGAAACACTAAGCGTATCCTGTATTGTCTTTCTATTTACTTTATCCGGTTCGGATGTTCTTACTCTCTCTATTATTTTACTGGGTTTTTCAGAGATCTTTTGATTTTTTCTAATAATATCTAATGCATTATCAAAATCTACATCCCCTATAATAAATATAATCATGTTAGCAGGATTGTAAAAAGTGTTATAGCATTTATATAAAATCTCTTTATCTATTTTACTTATACTATCAACCGTTCCAGCTATATCAATTCTTACTGGGTGTACATTATACATTGCACTTAAGCTGTTTGAAAATACCTTCCATTCTGCAGCATCATCATACATACGTATCTCTTGTTCAATTATGCCCTTTTCTTTTTCAACATTTTCATCTGTGAAGTAAGGATTTTGGACAAACTTAACTAGTAGCTCTAGATTTTCATAAAATTTATCGGTACAAGAAAAGAGATACGCTGTTTGATTATAGTTTGTATATGCATTTACATATGAGCCTAATTTTGAAAAATCATTAAAAATGTTTCCTTCAGGCTCTTCAAATAATTTATGTTCTAAAAAGTGAGCAATCCCCTCTGGAACTTCTACTATATCATTCTCTCCTATTGGCTTAAACTTGTTATCATTTGATCCATAATTAGTTGCATATATAGCATACTTTTTAACATATCCTTTTTTAGGCATATAAAATACCTTCAATCCGTTTTCTAATTCATGAGTATAAACTTCTTCTTTTAATCTATCATTTTTCATTTGTACTCCACCTCCTCGGAATCGCCTATTTGTTTCCTTTGTTACTCAAAAAGTATATTGTATCTAATTTAAGCTTTTGAAAAGACTCTATTATATCACTTTTATTGACTTTCATTATTTGATTAATCATGTTATCAATTGTACGACTGTCTCCTGTTAATGCCTGACTTAAATAAAATTCAGACAAAGAATAGTTATCATCAGTTAATGACACTATAGAAGTCATGATTGAATTCTTTGCTTGGTCTATATCACTTTCAGAAAACTGTCCTAATTGTATTTCATCTACTTGCTTTTTCATAATATCTACTGCCATATCATAATTCTCAGATTCTATTCCTGATACCATCAGCATAATAGATTTAAATTTATATGACTGAGAAAATACATAATACGCAAGACTTTCCTTTTCTCTTACATTTAAAAAAAGCTTAGAATTTGGACCCCCACCAAGTATCTCATTAGCAATCATAAAAGCATCGTAGAGCTTATCTTCGTAAGGAATATTCATTCTATATCCTAGTGTAAGCTTTCCCTGACTTACATCCATATTTTCAAGTACTACATTAACATCATCAATTTGTTTATCAATTTTCTCTCTAGGAATATCTACTATATCTCCTCTTATAATTGTGAATATCTGTTTAAAGATTGCCTCAAAATCATTTTGAGAAATATCTCCAACTACACTTATTTCTATATTACTTGTTGCTAATACATTTTGATAGTGTTTATACAAGCTTTTACCATCAATCCTATTTAAATCCTCCACATATCCATATTTATATATTTTAAAATTCTCATTTTCACACATTTCTTCTATACACCTATCTATTGCATATCTCTTCTTATCATTTATCCTGCCTTTAATTTTCTTTCTCAAATTCTCTTTTTCTTGTTCAACGTATTTTTCTAAAAAAGCTTTATCTTCTAAAAGTGGTTGATTTATTATCTCATTTAACATTTCAATAGCTTGAGCTATAAGGTCTTTAGACTCTGTATAACTTGCATCAGGTGCCTCAATCGTAAATCTTATTACTTGTCTCTCTCCCTTTTTACTAACATCTATGCTTAAATTTGCTCCATATAGCTCCTCTAGCTTTCGTTGTATATCTAAAGATGTATTATAATTTTTCGTTCCACGCTTTAACACTAGTGGAAGTAAAGCATTAATTGTAGCCTCTTCTTTTATAAGAGGTCTAATAAAGTAAATATTTATTAAATTAGTTTTAAACTTGTTTGTTTTAATAAAATTTAAATAAGTTTTTTTGTCTATTTCTTTTCTATAGTAATTTAAATTCAAAGTTGATACCTCCTAATAGATTATTACTCCCATTTTTGCAGATTTGTAAATTCCACCATGTTTTTTATCTCATCGATTATACTGCTGTCTTTTAAAAATCCATCTAATACTCTAACTTTCACGCCTTCAGGAAAATCTATGCTAGACTTTGTTTTTAGAGCTATAGTACTATTATCAATATTTGTTGCAGATGGTTTTACATACACTATCAATATATTTCCAACGCCATATTCCAAAAGATTATCTATGGTGTCAATATAATTTGGTTGTATATAATTAAACCATGCTGTTTTAATTTTATTTTCTTCTATATCTAAATCACTTATTAAATAAGATTTAATCTTATTTCTAAGCATCAGATTTTCTTTTGCAGACTCTATATGATTTCCTCTATTATACCCTTTCTCCCCTTCTCCAATTAGTAAAATTCCTATATCTGTAAGTCCATTTTTATTAATATACTTCTCTATAGTTTTAGTGTAAGCCGCTGCAATTGCATTATTATTCCATAAAAGTTCAACATATTTTATGTTAATGTTTAAATTGAAAAGTTTCATCTTCTCGATTCTTGCTTTAATTATCTGTAGAGTATGACCATCTGTCAAGACCATAGGAACTACTATAACATTATGATACCCATCATTTACAATATCAATTAAACATTCTTCAATATATTTTGAATCATTCATATATGAAACATACACCTTATAATTTTCATCTAGCACTTGCTGTAATTCATTTTTCATTTCATCGGTGTTTTTTTTATAATCACTTTTCCCAATTTCTTTATAATTATTTTTATTTTTATTTAGTAGAAATGGAGTCAATATTTTTTCACTAATATCTTTATTGTACTTAATATTTGTTAAGCATTTTGATAAGTTATATCTTTCAGGTTCTCCCTCATATACTACAAGTACTGCTGTCTTCTCAAGTTTTCTAAGAGGATTAATATTATTTAATTCCATATTATAGCGTTGTGTTAATAAAAATATATTCACTACAATGTATGCTAAAGCTATAAAAACTACAAAAACTGAAAATAGTGTAAAAGTAGTCTGTGTTGAAGCATTCTTTGATGACTTAATTAGTGCAATTAATGATAAAATTATAAAAATGCTTTCTTGAGGATCATCATAAACTAAGTACATAATAAGAAAAAATCCAGAAAAGAATATATATATTCCATTTTTTTTAATAAATCCATACTTATCCATAAATACCTCTCTAATTTTTAATATTTACTATATAGTATTTAGAATAAGTCCAATATATGAAGAAATCCAATCAAACGACTGGATTTCTTGTTTCTACTTTATTTCATTTTATTTTCTTAATAATTTCATCTATTTCTTTACTGATATTTCTTTTTGTATCACCTCTGATTAAAGATTGTTCAATATCATCTATCTTATTGAACAAATCCTTGTTTGAAGTTATTGTTACATTCTTTATCTCAGCATCAAATGCTTTTACAGTGTTCATTATTTTGTATTTCATATCTTGCGATAACTTTCCTTCTCTTTCTTCTAGAGCATCAACTCCAACAAGTGCTTTGTTTTCATGTAGTACAACCGTCGCGTCATAGATACCTTCTTGATCAACCAATGAGTCTGCAATGGATTCTGCCTTAACTACTTGCTGGTAATCCTTATCATTCTGTCTTCTTAAGTTCTCTTTCTCTATGTATCTGTCAATTTCAGCTTGTTGTTGAGTTATATTATCTGGACTAGGTTTTTCAGCTGGCCTACATCCTACAGATATTAGTGATAATGTCAGCATAAAGAGCAGAATACAATAAATCAATTTATTTTTTTTCAAAGCTATACACCTCCTAATACTATTTTGCCTTTTAATATTTTTTTTATTAATATTGACTATGTATTATAAAAAAATTCATCCGATTCACGGATGAATTTAAAATTCTACTCTTTCTCCAGTAGTCATGTATATAATTCTTTCACAAATGTTAGTTGTATGATCTGCTATTCTTTCTAAATACCTGCCAACGAACAATAAGTATACAACTTGCTGCATAATTTCCTTATTTACACTAAGCATTTCCAGTAGTTCAACATATATATCTTCATAAATATCATCTATAATATCGTCCATTTCCGCTGTTTCTCTAGCAAGATTAGTATCTTCATTGATAAAGCTATCCAAGCTTTTCTTGACCATCTGCTTTGTTATATCTGCCATTCTAGGTATATCAATAAGTGGTTTAATATGCTTTTGTGTTCCGATTTTCATTGTCACTTTCGCAATATTTACTCCATGGTCCCCTATTCTCTCCAAATCAGTAATTATCTTTAAAATAGTACTTATTCTTCGTAAGTCTTTTGCTATAGGCTGTTGCAGTGCAAGTAAATTTAAACATTTTTCTTCAATCTCAATCTCCATTTCATCTATCTTGTCATCTAACTTCAACACTTTTTGAGCCTTGTCTAAATCTTGAGTTACTAGTGATTTTATCGCTAAATCTATCACATCTTCAACTAATGCTCCCATTTTTAGTAATGATAAGTGAAGTTTATCTAGCTGTTCGTCAAAATGCTTTCTCATATTTCCACTCCCTTTTAACCGAATCTACCTGTTATATAATCTTCTGTTCTTTTATCACTTGGATTAGAAAATATTTTTTTAGTCTCGTCAAATTCTATTATCTCTCCCATCAAAAAGAATGCTGTGTTATCTGATATACGTCCAGCCTGTTGCATAGAATGTGTTACTATAGCTATAGTATAGTCATTTTTTAAATCCTCTATAAGTTCTTCTATTTTTGAAGTTGCAATAGGGTCAAGTGCAGAAGTAGGCTCATCCATCAATAGCACCTCTGGCTCCATAGCTAATGCTCTAGCTATACATAATCTTTGTTGTTGTCCTCCTGATAATGACCAAGCAGAGCTATTAATCCTATCCTTAACTTCGTCCCACAAAGCGGCCCCTTTAAGACTCCTTTCAACAATTTCATCAAGCTTTGTTTTAGACTTTACACCATGTCTTTTAGGCCCAAACACTACATTTTCATATATAGACTTAGGAAATGGATTTGGCTTTTGAAAAACCATACCTATCCTTTTTCTAAGCTCCACTTCATCTATATTCGGTGAATAAATATCTTTTCCATCAAAAAGTATCTTTCCTTCATGTCTAGTGCCTTCTATCAAATCATTCATTCTATTTAGAATTCTTATAAAAGTTGACTTACCACAGCCTGATGGGCCTATTAGAGCTGTTACTTTGTTTTCCTTTATTTCTATATTAATATCCTTTAAAGCCTTAAAATCTTTATAATAAAAGTTCAAATTTTCAACTTTAATCTTAGTAGTCATTTATTGTCCCCCTTACCCTCTCATCCTATTTTGATATTTATTTCTTAAAATAATTGCTATAGCATTAGTTACTAGCAATACAACTAATAACACTATTATTCCTGCTGCTGCAAGACTATGAAACTCTGCCTTTGGTCTTGAAGTCCAACTGTATATCTGCATAGGGAGCACTGTAAATGAATCAAATATATTTTTCGGTGTAAATGCTGCAAAAGCAACTGCGCCAACCATTATTAAAGGTGCCGTCTCTCCAAGAGCTCTAGCAATTGCTAAAATAGTTCCTGTAAGAATACCTGGTAACGAATATGGTAATACAACTCCTGTGATTGTTTGCCATTTTGTAGCTCCTAAAGCATAAGCACCATGCTTTAGCTCTTTAGGTACACTTTTTAGTGCCTCCTGAGCTGATACAATGATTACTGGTAGTATTAATAATGCTAATGTCAGTGCGCCAGACAGAATACTTCTTCCAAATCCTAATACGTTTACAAATATTCCAAGTCCTAATATTCCAAACACAATCGAAGGTACTCCTGCTAGATTAGATATATTGATCTGAATAATATTTGTTATCCAGCTTTTAGGTGCATATTCTTCAAGGTATATAGCAGAGCCAACACCTACAGGAAAAGCAAATAACGCTGTTAACATTATTGTGTATAGACTTCCAAACAAAGGTGCTTTTATTCCTGCTTTGTGAGGAAATCTAGATGCGAAATTAGTAAAAAAATCAGCACTTAACCAACCAAGTCCCTGTTTTAAAATATCAAACAAGAGTACAACTAGTACAACTATTCCAAATAGAGTAGAGGCAGTAACTAATATATGAAACATTCTATTTTTAAGCTTTCTTTTCTTTAAATTATCCATTAGTACTCCTCCCTAAATCTCTTAATTATATATCTAGATATAATATTCATAAGAAGTGTTATAACAAATAAAAGCATTCCTACTGCAAAAATAGTCTTGTATATTAAACCACCATGAGTTACATCACCAGACGCAACTTGAACAATAAATGCAGTCATTGTCTGAATACTTTCTAGAGGATTAGCTGTTAAGTTTGGTGTAGATCCTGCCGCTAATGAAACTATCATAGTTTCACCGATTGCTCTCGATACTGCAAGTACAAATGATGCAATAATGCTTGATAATGCAGCCGGAATTACAACCTTTGTCGATACTTCGAGCTTGGTACACCCTAAAGCATATGCGCCATGTCGTAATGAGTCTGGCACAGCTTTCATTGCATCCTCACTCAATGACGAAACCATAGGTATAATCATAATTCCAACAGCTATACTTGCACTTAATGCATTAAATACATTAGCAGATGGGAATATATTTCTAATCAATGGTGTTATAAACGTTAAAGCAAAGTATCCATAAACAATAGTAGGTATACCTGCCAAAACTTCTAGCACAGGCTTAAGTAGCTTTCTTGTTTTATCAGAAGCATATTCGCTTAGATATATTGCACTTCCTAGACCTATTGGTATTGCAATAACACTTGAAAGAATTGATATCAGCAGTGTACCACTTAGTAATGGTAATACTCCAAACTTAGGAGGACTAAATAATGCAGTCCATTCGGTTCCAGTTAAAAACTCAACAATTGAAACCTCCTGAAAAAAACCTACTGTTTCCTTTAAAAGAATAGCAACTATTCCTATGGTGGTAAAAACTGATATCATAGCAAATATGAAAAGAATAACCTTTATAACTTTCTCTCCAAAATTATGCTTTTTCTTCTTAATATTTATTTTTTCTTTACTATCAACATTCGTTTTCTTCATATCCACACACTCCATATTGGTCCCCTCACTCTTTAATAGATATTCTTCCCAAAAAGTACTTTCATATGAATTATAGTTTGTTTTGATAGAACATTGGTTTAGTTTGTGTTAATGCTATGTTAAAACTATGTTAACTAGTAAAAAAATGAAAGAGCAAAGACTGTTTAGTCTCTGCTCTATAATGGGGATTATTTTATTGAATTAAGTTTTTCTAGTTGCTTGCTATATTCATCATCCGTTAAAGGAACGTATCCAACCTCGGCTACAATGTCTTTCGCATTTTCTATATAGAATCTAGCAAATTCTTTCACTGCTTCTTTGTCTTTTACTGAGTTATTTGATACATATATAAATAGTGGTCTTGAAAGTGGAGAGTACTCTCCATTTTTGATAGTATCTGTGCTTGGTGACACACCATTAACTGATACTAACTTTAAGCTATCTTTATTTTCTACATAATACGCATATCCGAAATAACCTAATGAATACTTATCTCCAGATATCCCTTGAACTAATACGTTATCGTCTTCACTTGCTGTAAAATCTGTTCTTATCTTTTTGCTCTCTCCAATGATTTCTTCTGTAAAGTAATCAAATGTACCTGAATCTGTTCCAGGACCGTATAGCTTTATTTCTTCAGCTGGCCATTCTGGTCTCACATCTTTCCAAGTCTTAACTGTACTGTTTGGCTCCCAAATTTTCTTTAATTCGTCTACTGTTAAGTCAGTTACAAAGTCATTTTCTGGATTAACTACTATTGATATACCATCATAAGCAACTTCTAGTTCTGTAAACTCAATATTATTGTCCTTTGCCTGCTCAACTTCTTTATCCTTTATTGGTCTTGAAGCATTACTTATATCTGTCTCACCAACAGTAAATCTTTTAAATCCTCCACCTGATCCAGACATTCCAACAGTTACCTTAACATCTGGGTTCTGTCCTTGGAACTCTTCTGCTATAGCTTCAGTGATTGGATAAACTGTACTTGAACCGTCTATTTCAACATTTCCAGTTAACTTAGCTTCTTGTTTCTCAGGTGCTTCACCTTGATTCTTTTGTTGTCCACCACCACAACCTGTAAGTACAATAATTGATAATACTAAAATAACCGACATTGTCATTAATCTTGATTTCTTAAATAATTTCATATGTTACCCCTCTCTCTGTGTTTTATTATTTTTTACATTCTGATTATAGCAAGATAAACTTTACAGTTTGTATAAAGCATGTTAAAGGATAGTTAAAACTATGTAAAGTTTTTCTATTGATGATTATTTCGTACAGATGCCCAGCATCGGAAGCTGAAATTGAATATGAAGAATACTTTTCATCTTGATCTTGTTTATCAATAATTGAAAGACCAACTTTCATATTATTGTACATAAAAAAATTGTGTCTGTTGAAGTAAATTGGATATTAGTGTATAATTTAGTCTGGTAATAAACATCGTATAAATATTATTAACTTTTGAAAGGAAGATATGTATGAAGTTAGGGATCGTGGGCTTACCAAACGTTGGTAAGAGTACACTTTTTAACGCTATCACTGCTGCTGGTGCTGAATCAGCAAATTATCCATTTTGTACTATAGAACCAAATGTTGGAGTTGTTGCTGTTCCAGATGAAAGACTTGAAGTATTACAAAAGTTATTTCAATCTGAAAAGCAAGTTCCTACTGCTATAGAGTTCTTCGATATAGCTGGCCTAGTAAAGGGAGCGAGTAAAGGAGAAGGTCTAGGAAATAAGTTTCTTGCACATATTAGAGAGGTTGAAGCAATAGTACATGTAGTAAGATGTTTTGAAGACGAAAACATAACTCACGTCGAAGGTAGAATAGACCCAATCAACGATATTGAAATAATTAATCTAGAGTTAATGTTATCTGATTTAGAAGTAATAACTAGAAGAATAACAAAAACTGAAAAACTTGCTAAGGCTGATAAATCACTTCAAAAAGAATTAGAAATATTAAACAAGATAAAAGATACAATAGAAGAAGGAAGCTCTGTTAGATCTATAGATTTTAGTGAAGATGAAAAAAACTTTGTAAGAGAACTTAGTCTTTTATCTTATAAACCAATACTTTATGTAGCTAATATTTCTGAAGAAGATTTAGTATCTAATCCAGAAAATCAATATGTAAAACAAGTAATAGAATATGCTGCAAAAGAAAACTCTGAGGTAATTGTAGTATCAGCTCAAATTGAAGCTGAAATCTCTGAGCTTGATACTGAAGAGAAGATGAGTTTCTTAAATGATCTTGGTCTTCAAGAATCAGGACTAGATAAGCTTGTAAAAGCAAGCTACAAGCTTCTAGGACTTATGAGTTTCTTAACAGCAGGTCCGAAGGAAGTAAGAGCATGGACTATAAAAATAGGCACTAAAGCTCCTCAAGCTGCAGGAAAAATCCACTCTGACATGGAAAGAGGATTCATCAGAGCTGAGGTTATAAACATAGATGACTTAGTAACTACTGGTGGATACCCTCAAGCTAGAGAAAAGGGTCTAGTAAGGCTAGAAGGTAAAGAATATGTAATGCAAGACGGAGATGTTGTTGTGTTTAGATTTAATGTGTAAAAAACAAAGCCGCTACATTCTAGTATTTGACTAGATTGCTGCGGCTTTTCTTTTATATCCTCTTTCATCTTTAGTAACTCTTAAGCTTTTATTATCAAGTTCCTATTTCTAGATTTTTATATTCTACTATCTTTCCTCAGCCAATATAACCATTGTTCAATTATCATAAAAGCTTACAATTTCATATACTCTTCCTTTGAGTAAAACTCGTTGGATTTAAGATACTTTGGTATATCCTTTTCTTCTCCATTAATAGTTATACTCGCGAATTTTCTTCTTAGTTCTAATTCATACACATTACTATCATAAGGCAACTTACCAATACATCTCAGTTTAATTTTTAAACTTTCATCTAGATCAGATATTCTAAATAAGCTCAGAAATCTTTTACATCTTCCTCTAAAAGCAAGCTCTGGATCAAGATTTGATATGTCAGTATTATCAAATGTAAAATCAACTCTCAGATAATCTTGATCAGTATAAATATTAGTTTTACAAAACTCGTTTATATATTGTCTATTTTGATTGGCCCTCGAAATTCTAGAAAACTCCTCTAGCTCATCCATTAGAATTAAAAATGATGAATGATCCTTTATTGATATAATCTGATAACCTCTGCTGGTATGATCTGAGATTGCCCTCATGATTGTTTGCTTTGCTAAGGAATTGTAAGAGTTATAGTGGTCTATACTTAGGTCTGATGGATCAGAATAAGATAAATCTGATCTTGAGAAACTCTCAATAGTTTTAGAAATTAAAAAGGCACTCATAATTCCATGATTATATTGTTCAAAATCGTTTAAAAACCTTAGTTTATCATCTATTACCCTATTTACTGTCATTTTAGCCTCATAGCTAGTCTTGATAATTTCTAGCTCGTCTTCATCTAGCTCCATTAGAGTTTCTGAGTTCACACCCACAAAATCATTGTTTTCACCAGTCATCCATAGTTTTTCCTCTAACTCCTTCCCTTTTTCTGTTTTGTCCAAATTATAGCTAATATGAGCGCCTACGCGTAAGCTAATTGATTCTATAAATTCCTCAATGTATTTTTGTTGTGTTTCTGTATATTTAAAATTAAACTCACTGAGATTATATATACTGAAATATGGTAAAACATCTTTAATACATTTATTTATTTTATGAATTTTTTTTATTGGATAACCTAGATCATGGGTAATTGCAGCTATACATCTAATAGAATCATCACACTTGGGAACCTCTTTAATTTTTCTAGTAATTGATAAAAAATCATCAAAAATTCCTTTTACATTTGATTTACTCAAACTATTATGAACTTTATCTATATTCCTAAATTCTTTATTATCTTTCATTTTACCCATAATGAAGTCAAATTCCTTACGCCCATATATGTATTCCCCAAAAAAATATACCCATAAACAGTGAAGAGTATGATCTCTATAGAAGGAGTCTGATGCAAATATTAACTCTTCAAACTTCACATATTTGTCAAAGTACAAAAATAGTTTATCATATCCTCTTTTATCTGGGTCTATGAAGCTCATTGCCGATTCAAATAGTACTTTCCATAAGCTTTTTGATATTTCTATCTTATTATGAATGACCTTCTCATCTCTTAAGACTAATATAAGTTCTTTAATTTGTATTTTATAACTATTTCTATTTCTTAAAAACTCTATCTCATCTTTTTTCATCCTCTCTAAATAATAATCTAAGACTGTTATTTCATTTAATAAGTTCATCTATATCCCCCATTCATTCAAAATATTCTCAATTTACATAATTACGTATAAGTTATTATTTTCTATGTAAATCTTCTAAAACCTTTTTTTACCTGTTATATTTTTCTATGATTTCCTGAAGTACTTATCTGCAGATCAATGCCATCCCTTTGCTCCATTACAAAATAAACCTAAGACATTTTCTCTTTCCTATTTTTCATCACTATTTTTTACTTCATTCATTTAAATCAATTTTACGTGTTGTGCAGTATTCATCCAATATACTGTATTCTATATAATTAACTACGCTATTCATCTTATCGTACATATACTTTCCCTTCTAAAATAATGGGGACTAGCAAAGTTTTAAACAATGCTAATCCCTTGATTTTGCTGCTGATTTGTAGCGTTTTTCTCATGTTTACACCTTAATGTTACAACTGTCTAATCGTAATACCATTTCATGAAAAAGATAAGTAAACTTAATGTTAACAAAAATTATATATAAATACAAAATGACTTATACTCCCTAATAAAATAAATATGTGAAATATCTCATGAAATCCCAACCATTTTGGAATAAAATTTGGCTTTTTCAAAGCGTATATTACTCCTCCAATAGTATAAAAAACGCCCCCTACGAATAACCATAAAACTGCCTTTATTGATGCAGCTTTTGACAATGGGATTACTGCCAATACAACAATCCATCCCATGATGATGTATATAGCGGTATAAATCCACCTAGGAATATTTATAAAAAAGATCTTAGTAATTATTCCGATGATTGCTAATGTCCATATCACAGATAACATAGTGTAACCTAACTTTCCTCTTAATAAAATAAGACAAATTGGAGTATATGTACCTGCAATCAAGACATAAATCATACTGTGATCAATCTTTCTTAATACCTTTATAACCTTATCCGAGCCTTTTACTATATGATATACAGAGCTAGCAGTATATAAAAGTATTAAGCTTGCTCCAAATATTGAAAATGATACAATCTCTCTTGCATTATTGTTGCTTATTGAAGTATAAAGCAATAACCCAAGACCTACAACTGATATAATTGCTCCTATTAAATGACTAAGTGCACTGCCTGGATCTCTAAAATTCTTTACCATAATCATTCCCCCGTATCTGTTTTGGTATCGTTTATGTTAATTATATACCTTTGATTCGACTTAGTCTATTAAACAGATAAGAGGAACATATGATACGTTCCCCTTGTCTATTTCTATAATATAAATTCTAATGCTTTCTCAACTTTTTCGCTTAAGTCTTTAGGATACCAATGGCCTATACCTTTATTGATATAATATTCATGAGGAAGCCCAACCTCTTTGAACACATTAACCATTTCTTCCTCATCTAGTACAGGTATGTCTTGTTCTCCCTCCATTAACACACCTTTTATACCTCTTTTACCAGCATACTGAGCATTCTCCTTAGTAAACGATTCAGGTTTCTCAGATGCACATAGAGCAATAAAGCCTTTTATAGGGAATTCATTAGCCATAATTATATCAATAGAGGCTATTGCACCGCCAGAAAATCCACCTATGATAACACAATCTTTATCAATTGAGTATTGTTGTATCATTAAATCATATATATGTTTAATTTCTTTTCTAGCTTTACACTGATCATTAGTCCAGCCATAGCTATTATGATGCATAACCTGTGATGATTGAATATACACAACAATAAAGTCTTTCTTAAGAAAAGCATCAGGTTTCCAATATTGGCTATGTAGCTTCACGTTTTCTCCGTCTCCATGAAGATTAATAAATAATGGGTACTGTTTATTCTTATAGTAACTCTCTGGAAGATGCACAAAATATTCAAGTTTAGATTTTTCTTGAGCTTGCTTTATTAATAAATCATTCTTATGCTCAAGATTTGCATACCTTGGATCTTGTTGTAAAGGCTCAAAACGCTTCCATTGTAATGGGCAAGCGTAACCTTGTTCAACTAGATATATTAATGTCTTAATAGATTCATCATACATATTACAATTAGTAGAAAAGCGAGCTTTGTTAAAAAGAATATCAAAATAGTTTTCTTCAAATTCTTTTTGAGGAAGAATTTCTGATGCTTTTCCTAATAAATCTACTGCTTCTCTATAATTCTCCTGTTCTAAAAGTGCAATCAAATCTTTTTCTAACTCAATATAGCTAGTGTATTCCATTGTAATCCCCCCTGATTAATTTATCATAGTATATTTCAGTGAATAACTATCTTTTTTATAACTATAGCAAAAGAACTCTGACATAAACTTGTCAGAGTCCTTTAATACTTTTCCAATGTTTTCTTGCATAATTGCTTTACTCTATTTATAACTTCTTCCGGCTCAATTATTGTTACTTGATTGCAGTTTTCTATAGCTAATCGAATGAAATAGTCAATATTATTAGTATAAATATCTAATTCTATTTTATCGCCTAGACTTTTTGTATTTGTCCAAATATAATAATCATCATTCTTTACAGTTTCATATAGCTTCTTATCCATTTCTAACTTTATCTTAAAATCCTTTTCTTTCTTTTTCAACCTATCCATATATTCATTCACAACGGTTTGACTATAATTCTCTTTGGATACTTCTATATCCTTTATTCTATCTAGTCTAAAGCATCTTTTCGTTTTTCTAATGTGACAATAACCATCTAGATACCATCCTCCACTATCAAAGGACAAAATATAAGGAGTAACTCTTCTTTTTACATATTCATCGTTCTTTGGTGTATAATATGTAATTATTAAATCCTTATAATTACTAAAACTCTCTATAAGCTTATAGAAAAGATCTTCGCAATAACTATTGGGAATTATTCTATTCATTTCTAATGTGATCCTAGAAAGCAATTTTTTATATCTTTCTTTCATGTCATCATCTACTATATTGAGAAGCTTATATTTTAACGATTCAAAGGAACACTGCATATTAGGCACCCTTAAAACTTCTCCAGCTCTTAACGAAATAAGCAAGTAGAGAATCTCATTTTGTTCAAAAGGTAAACTAGGTATAAAATAACTTTCATCAATTTTATATCCCCCTTCGTACCCTTCAAAAGAGACGATAGGCACCTTTAATTGAGACAAAGCATCTATGTCTCTGTAAATAGTCCTTTCGCTTACTTCAAAGGTTGATGCCAGTTCTTTAGCAGTCATCTTTTTATTTTCTTTTAATGCATAAATAATACCTGATAAACGTTCCAATTTTTTCATGATTTCGCCCTCTAATTACAAAATAATAATAATATTCATTTCTATATACTTAAGAAAATTCCTTTATTATTTGTTTTAAGATTTAATGACAGTAAAAAATAATAGCACTGCTGTCTGCGGTACTATTATTCTCCTCCAAAAAATTCAATTATAATTCAATAACAAATATACTTTGGTAAATCAAAAAATATTAATAATTTTACTTATAATGCTCCTGTTTCTTATAAAATTAGCTATTTCTTAATGACCATAAAATAAATAATGAATATAATTATTTATTACTTTATCTCTAGTACAATATCTGTCCCTCTATGAACTTTTTTTTGTGTTTTTTTCATACCTTTTATTCTATCTCCATTAGTTACGACTATTGGACTTATTGTTGATTTATTATTTGCTTTGATAAAGTTTAGATCTACCTCCATCAATGGAGTTCCTATCTCAACTTCATCGCCTACCTCAACAAGTCGTCTAAAACCTTCTCCCTTTAATTCTACAGTATCCAACCCGATATGAATTAATATTTCTATTCCATCTGTAGATATTATTCCTAGGGCATGATTGGTAGGAAATATCTGAACTACTCTACCTTTACATGGAGCTACAACTAACCCATCGCTTGGTTCTATTCCTATACCATCTCCAATCATCTTCTGCGAAAAAGCTGCATCAGGAACTTTTGTAATATCCATAGATACACCTTCCATTGGAGCATATATCTTTATCTCCTTTTTACGTAAAAATCCTAACATACTTGCCCTCCTATCTACTATGAGCTAATGATTTAGAAAGGGCTGAATTTAGCAGCCCTTAGTTTAATACATTTTCAATAATTTATTCAATATCCTGTTTTACTCCATGCACATATACATCAAGCAAACTCCATTCATCATCAATAACGAGAATGTCTCCGTCTTTATTTGGTTCTATAGACCCTTTACTGTCATATACTCCAATATATTTAGCTGGATTTTCAGAAGCCATTTTTACTATGTCACTGATTGAAGCTTGAACATTTTTCACAACATTTCGAACTGATCCTAAAAAACCAAGTTCAAAATCTTTTACCTTATCATAATCATATTTATTAATACATTCTTCCCTACCATCATCATGCAATAACTTAACATACTCACCGTCAGGAATAAAGGTACATTTCCTTATATAATGATGAAAGGGCTCCTTCACATGTGCTAATCCTACACAATCAGTACTTAATATTATTCTTTCAGGTCCTTTGATTCTATAAGCTAATTCAAAAGCCTGTGGTTTAACAGTCATGCCTGTCTGTTTAGCAAATTCTGCATACATATCATCAAAATACATAGATGCGCCAGCTACACCTAACCTCCTATGATGAAAGCCTCTCATGCCACTAAAGGTATGAGTAAATCCACCTAATCCAAAATCTTTTAATCTTTCAATATCTTCAAATTCTGCTCCACTATGTCCTACAGAGATTTGAATACCTTCTCCATTGGCATATTTAATAAATTCTTCTGCTCCTTTTAGCTCAGGTGCTATAGTTACTAATTTAATATTTTCCTTTCTAGCATTTTGAAAAAAATCTTCTAATATTTCAATCGAAGGATTTAAACAATATTTTTCCTTTTGCATTCCTCTAAACTCTTTATTAATAAAGGGACCTTCCAAATGAAATCCTAAAACATGTGCTCCCTTATCAGGACTCCAATTTTCTATAGCTCTTTTTCCTTGGGAAATATGTCTGTTAATCTCATCTAGTGAATCAGTCCCAGTAGTAGCAAGATAGGAAGTAACCCCTGCCTTAACCATTTCCATAGACATGTTTTCTATAGATTCTTGAGTCCCTTCATGCCAAAAAGATCCAGTTGCCCAGCCGTGAACATGTATATCAATAAAACCAGGTATAAGAATTTTATCCATGTAATTAACTACATCCTCAGAGGAAACCTCATTAAAAATACCCTTTATCTTTCCATCCTCTATCTTTAAATAGCCCATCTGAAATCCTTGAGGAGTATAAATATTCTCAGAATATAGATACATTATATCACCCCTATTTTAAATTCCAATATTTGCTATTAACTTCCATTAAATCATCTAAAACAGCCTTTGCCTTATTAGGATTCACAACAGTCCGGTTAAGAGTTAAGGCCTGTAATGCCTTTTCATAATCTGTCTCTAGACACGCCTCCACAGTCAGTTTTTCATAGGCGTATTGGTTTTCTAAAAGCCCTTTATAGAAGGTTTCCACTTCACCATAAGGATATGCTTCTGCTCCATTTTGGGTAAGTGCTCCAGCACATTCAACCATTGCATCTTTAGGCAAATTTGGTATGATCCCTTCGTTTCTTACCATAACTACAAACACCTTTTTAAGATCATAGGCAATAGATTCTGCAACCTCTACCATCATATTTCCGTGAACTTGTCCAGTAAGCAAGGGGAGTCCTTCAAGGGAGTCTTGCTCCTTAGCTTTTCTACAAATATCAAGTACTTGTTTTTCTCTACCAATTCTCGCTTCATCAGCCCTTGTAAATTCAGGATTACTTTTCTCAACTATTTCATCTGAGAAAAAGTAGTATTGTAGATATGTGTTAGGCACATATTTAGGGAAATGAGCCATCATTTTGTTTACATTTTTATAAGTCTCTAGCCATGATGGGTCTCTTTGCTCAGCATTAAAAGGCTTAAATTCATGATCAGTTAGATGCTCTTTTAGCTTTGGAATTAGATCTTCTCCAGTTGGTGTGTGATATAGCTTTGTAAACCATCCAAAGTGATTTAATCCGAAATACCTAGGTTCAATATCATACATATCTACATCTAATATTTTTGCAAAAGATTTAATCATAGAATAGGGCTGATCACAGATATTTAGTATTCTTCTGTCATTTGGAAACATCTTATCTAGTGCTACAGCAACTATAGCAGCGGGATTTGTATAGTTTAATATCCAAGCCTCCTGAGAATATTCTCTTATTTTCTTGACCATTTCTATCATAGGAGTTATAGACCTCATACCATAGGCGAATCCCCCAGGTCCACAGGTCTCTTGACCTACTAAATCATGCTTCAATGGTATTTTTTCATCATAACTTCTCATTTCAAAATTTCCAGCACGCATTTGACAAAACACATAATCTGTACCTATATATGCCTTGTCCTCATCATCTGTAAACAAAAGCTCTACATCAGGATAGTGTTTATTCATTACTAACCTAATATAATGCTTCTGTACATCTATACGTGATTTATCTATATCAAATAAAATTAGTTTTTTTAATGGAAATCTTTCTTTTAAATTCACTAAGCTTCCAATTAAAGCAGGAGTTCTTGTACTTCCAGCTCCAACTATTGTAACTACTTGTTTTTTTCTGCTCATGTTACTACTCCTCTCTGTTCATAGCAATATAGGTTATTAGTATTTGCGTTAGTGTGTGTAAGCCAAGCCTTGAAATCAAATCACTATACTTTGTCTTTGTATTATTGGCAAAGCAAAACATATTATAATTAGCTATATTTTGTAATGAATTATTTGAAAAGGAAGTTAAAGCAATAACATCTATGCTCCTTGCTCTAGCTGCTTTAGCTATATTTAATATTTTCTCAGTTTCTCCTGATAAAGACATAAGTAATATAGCTTCCCCAGCTCCTAAACTTTCTCCTAATTCATCAATAACATTGGGATCTCCAACAAATATAGATTTAACCTTTAATATAGCTAGTCGAGAGCTCAAAAAGTCAGCTATTGGCTTTGAAGCTCCCCTAGCTATAACATATATTATCCTTGACTCTACTATTTTCTGGGCAATAACCTTTATATTTTCTTCACTTTGCAAATATAAGGTTTTAGTAATTTCATCATGTATATTGCCTAGTATACTGTCATAGGATAAAGCTTGTTCTTTTTTCTCCCTATTTTGAATATAATCCTTCACATAATATCTGAGCTCACTATAACCATCAAAGCCTAGCTTTTTAGACAGGTTGATTATAGATGTTTTAGAAACAAATAACTTCTGAGCCAGTTCATTACCAGTAAGACAAACTATCTTTTTAGGGTTATTCATAATATACTCAACTATTTTTCTCTCTAGTTCTGTTAATTTACCATAGTTTTGTGCCAATCTGCTTAGATTCACTGCTTAACCTCCTGACCCTCTAGTTCACGATCTACAGCATTTTTAACAAATTCTACATTAGGTCCAAATACAATGTGTATGTGGTTTTTACTAGGGAAAAAGATACCAGAAGTTCCTGATTCCTTTAATTGATCCTTATCAACTATCTTCATGTCTTTTAAGTCAATCCTCAAACGAGTAACACAGTTTTCAACATGAACAATATTGCTTCTTCCTCCTATGGACTCTATTACAATCTTGGCTACTTCAGCATATCTCTTTTCCTTTAATAAAGTATTGTATGATACTTCATCTTCTTCCCGTCCTGGGGTTGGAATATTCCATTTTTTTATAGCCCAACTAAATAAGAAGTATGTGATAACAAAGAGTGGAATGCCCACTATTAGTAGGTTATACCATCTAGTATTTTCATACATCAATCCAAATATAGCAAAGTCAAAAATAGTTCCTCTAATATAACCTACTCCTGTCTTAAGTAAGTATAATACAACTGATCCAGCTGCTGCTAATCCAACGTAAAGTATGTATAGTAGTGGCGCAATAAATAAGAAGGAAAATTCCATAGGTTCTGTTACATTTCCCAAGAAGGGTGTAAGAACCATAGTAATAATGATTCCTTTTACATAAGGTCTGTTTTTAGCATAAGCTGTTTTATACATAGCTAACCCAATAGCTGGAATTATGAACAATGTCACTAGCATTTGGTTTTGAGCCATAAACCTAGTTAAGTCTGGGAGCATGTCCCATGCTTCGTGACTTGGACCCAGTTCAAATAGTATTTTATTTAAAGCCGGTAATACCCCTACAAAATTCTCTCCATCAATTACATATGTTCCTCCAGCTGGGGTAAATCTAAGAAGAGCACTCCAAACATGATGGAGTCCAAAGGGAATCAAAAGACGAACCATTACTATATTAAGAAATACTCCAAATGCTCCACTTAGTATGATAGAAGACATTGAAATTAAAGCACTAGTTACTAATTGCCAAAAAAACGGAACAATCAACCCAACTACCATAGTTACTGCTATCGAAGCAATTGGAACAAATTTTTTACCACTAAAAAACGCAAAAGCCACTGGAAGCTCTAATTGATAAAATCGATCAGTCATTTTTGCCCCGATAAGTCCACTAATGATACCACCTAGTACATCCAATCTCAACGTCTGTATTCCTAGTACCATACCTTGTCCCATTTGAGCCATTTGATCTGCAGGAGCAAGTTTTCCTGTTGCATTTAGCCAGACATTGATTGTAGCATTTAAAATCAAATATGATATGATAGACGAAAATACAGCAATGCCCTTTTCCTTTTTAGCAACTCCATAGGCTACACCCATAGCAAATAAAACTGGGATGTTACTAAAGATAACGTTTGCAATACTTCTTAAACTAGTCAATATAAGCTTTAAAGTAGGGTTTCCCAGCATAGGAATTCTTTCAATCATATAGCTCTGAACCAAAGCTCCCGTTAGTCCCAAAACCATTCCAACAGGTGCCATTACAGCAATAGGTAACAGTAATGACCTACCGAATCGTTGAATTTGTTCACTAATTTTTTTGCGTTTTGACATTCCTTCACCTCTTTTATTTGAATATTTGAGAAAGTACTTTCCAAGTAAGTATCTCACAATAGATTATTTTAAACAATAGAAATACTGCTATTAAGACTATGTAAAGACTCTTTTGATTTGGTCATTTTTTGTGACTTTAGTCTTTTAATCCGTCCTATTTCATCAACATGATTAATTTTTTGATGGTCATAAAGGCTTAATAACTTCATGCATATTAATCACATATAAATATTCATATTTTCAATAAAAAAATTAACCGACACACACCTCTATTTTATCGGAATGTATCGGTTAATCTATTAAAATCTCTCCAATTAGAGAGCGAATTGTTTTTTAGCTTCTTCCATAAACTAAGCAATTTCTTGAACTTCACCACTCTTTTTATATGAATAGTTAGTAATTTTTTTATAGATTTCTTTCCAGTTAAATACCCTTGTTATTCCGTCAATCAAGGGATATCTATTATACTCGCAATCTATTAGCAATACTTTGAAGTCAGCTAAAGCTAATTGAATAGCATTTTCATATCTATCTTCAATAAATATATTACAATTTAACTCCTTAGCTTTTTCTACTTTATAATGACTTCCTAGCAAAAATAATTGACTATCAGGCAATTCATTTTCTTTTATCCATTTAATTGTTACATGTTCCATTCGTTTTTCTCTCGCAGTAACATAATAAGTATTATGATATTTTGCAATTTCGTTAAGTATCTTTTGAACATCATCTCTAATTTTCGCTTTAGAATGAAGTTCTTCTCCATATTGATTATAAAAATCAAGGTATTCTTGTCTAGGTATATCTAGTACTTCGTGTATCTCATATTTAGTAACATTTTTAGGTTCAATACTTGTGTTAAAATAACTGTTTGCTTTTTCAAGCCAATAGTAAGGCTCTGTAATTGTCCCATCAATATCAATACAAACATTTAATAAACTCATCTCGTCACTCCTTTCATTGTATCTATGCTTATTTTACATAGTTTGTTTTAAAGAAATATTATGCAAACATTAATTCTATGTAAAAAATTTGTTCCAGTCATGTTAATACCTCTCATAGACTATCCTTAGTGGATATATTTTGTAGCTAAACTTATAGCATAATTATGTTATCATATGATATAGAAAAACTTTGTGTTATCTGAATACCAGCTAATGTTGATACTTTTAAAACATAGCATATATTATTTCTGCACATCAATTTGGTTTTTAAAAGAAAAAACAATTGTGAGAACTCACAACTGTTTCCATTAATTTGTTTAGTTGTATAAATAGCTATTATTTATACTTGAGATATTATAAATTAACTAAAAATCTGTTCTTAATTTTAGTTGAAAGCACCTCTAAAATTATAGCTACAATCACAATTAGAAAAGTAATAAATCCAACTTCTCTTATATCAAAGTAAAAACCACTTGCCATAAACAATTCAAATCCTATACCTCCGGCCCCTGCTGCTGCTCCCATTGCAACTGCATTAGTAAAATTAATCTCAAAACGTATGAAAGTCCAAGATAAGATATATGTTATTGATGAGGGTAGTATAGCCTGAAAAACTATCTGCCACCAATTTGCTCCACTAGCTTTCAGTGCTTCTATAGTTCCCTTATCCAACTCTTCAAAGGATTCAGAGTAAGCTTTAATTAAGTATCCAATTGTATGAAATGTCATACCTATAACAGCAGCAACACTTCCAAGACCCGCTGCAACTGCAAAAACTAATACCCATAATACTGTAGGAACAGCACGAATAAAAGCTACAAAACCTTTTATTAAAATGGATACTCTTTTATTAGATAAATTCTGAGCTGCAAACAGCCCAAGAATCAATGCAAAAAAGCTGCCCATTAACGTTGTTAGAAAAGCCAACCCCAACGTTACTGCTATCTGATATATTGCTTCTTGGAATGTAAAATGTGTATAATTTAATTCAAAGAACATTTTATTTAGATTAATTAGAAAATCTTTACAAGCCGCAATGAAGTTTACATCCTTACTATTTAGATTTATCATGCCGTATACAGTCAAAACAAATAATACAAATATTGTTATTCTTATTGCAACCGACGAAGAAGTTACTTTTTTTAGCTTTATTTTATTTACCTTTGTTAGTTGGTAACTAGTTGTTGAAGCTACATGACTTTCCATTATAAAATCACCCTTCTTACATAATTTGAAATCAATTCAATAATTAAAACTGTAATTACTACACACGCTACAACTAAGCTAGCAGCATTATAATTCATATTTTTATAGTATAAATTGAATGCAAAACCAATCCCAGAACCCGTTAATATCCCTATAAGTGTAGAGCTACGAATATTAGTCTCAATCATAAACAGTATCCAGCTAATTAATTGTGGAATGCTCGATGGCAATACTGCTTGGAAAATAATATGCAAATAACTGGCGCCTGTTGCTCTTAATGCTTCAACGCTACTGAAGCTAGCTTCATCTATTGTTTCCATAAATGCACGAGTAAGGAATCCAAATGTAACGAAAAATAATGCTAAGAAGCCTGTAAAATCACTTTGTCCAAATGAGAATAACAGTACCATCGCCCAAGCAACGATTGGCACGTTTCTAAAAACTGATGCAATCAATCTACTTACCATGCTAAAGAAGTTATTAATTCTAGTAGTTTTAGAACCAAGAATGGCTAATAATAGTGCAAAACAGCTTGATACTGTAGTTGCTGCAATTGACATACTTATTGTATCCCTCAATTTCTCAAAGATTGATGGTAGTTTTTCTAATGACTGCTTGTTTGGATAGAAGCTTGAAAGCATCCATTTAACTGCTTTGGGTACTGAAGTAAATCCCTTTACTACTTCATATTCAGTTATTACAATTGAAACAAAGGTAAATAAAGTTAATAAAACAACAAAAAACAAAAAACTATTTTTTCTTAATACAAACATATCTTTTTTCATATTTACCTCCCTAATCAATAATCAAATTTCCTGCTTCAGTACCATATATTTCATATATTTTCTCATTAGTTAGTTCTTTAGGTGAGCCATCAAATATTACTTGCCCACTGTTTACTCCAATAATACGATCAGAGTATTTAATAGCTACGTCTACCTGATGCAAATTAACCAGACATGTAATTCCTTTTTCTTGGGATATAACCTTTAAATAGTCCATTATTACCTTTGAAGCATTCGGGTCTAAAGATGCAATGGGTTCATCACACAAGATCATCTTTGGATTTTGTACTAAAGAACGAGCAATTCCAACTCTCTGTTTCTGTCCACCGCTTAACTCATCACAACGCTTATAAACTTGATCCTTCAAGCCTAGTCTGACTAAAATATCGAAAGCTTGCTTTTTTTCTTCCTCGGTATATTTTCCAATAATCCCTTCAACAGTAGATTTGTACCCTAGTCGTCCATGAAGTACATTTTCAATGACACTGAGACGGTATACCAGATTGTAGTGCTGAAATATCATACCAATCCTCGTTCTAAATTTCCTTAATTCATTTTTACTTAAATTCATGACATCGTAGCCGTCAAAAATGATTTCTCCGTTATTAGCATCAATCATTCTGTTAATGCAGCGAAGTAGAGTTGATTTTCCTGCACCAGATGGTCCAATTATAGAAACAAACTCTCCTTCATTAACAGAGAAATTAACATTGGATAAAGCCTTAGTCTGTTTGTACTGTTTCGATAAATTATTAATTTCTAACAATACCATGTTAATTCCCCTTTATATTTAATTTTAGTTTTTATATCAATTCTCTAAAATCAATAATACTAATTTGATAATTCACGAATTGGATTAAACCACTCATCTTCAACATTAATAAAGCACTCATTACCCTTTTTGCTAAATAATCCAACAAAATCTGAGCCTTCAGGGACAAATATTTTCTCATTTTTAGCTACTTTATCTGAAGTAAAAGCATCAATAAGTGCTTTATAATCATCTTCGCTTAATACATCAGTGTTAGCAACAAATGGTGCATTTAAAACTGGAGTAACTGATATCAGTACAAATTCTTCACCAGGAATAGTGTTAAATGGCTCTGCTGCATCAGATTTTACTCTGTATACTGCACCTGGACGATTTTTTGTTCCTTCGACAAGTTCTATATAGTTATCTACACATGAATCGCAAAAAGCCGCAACATCTGCACTTCCACTTAATAGATTGACAGCTGATCCTTGATGTGATCCCCCGTATAATACTTCTTTGAAGAATTTATCACTTCCACCTTCTAACAAATCTTCTTGATCTAAATTTGCAAATTCAGATTTTTTAGAAAAGTATGACACAATGCCAGCAGATGGAACCTTAAATCCAGATGTGGAACTATTTGAAACAAATGAGAACTTCTTACCTTGAATATTATCTATAGAATATTTACCTCCACTACTGTACTCTCCTTCATTTCCTTTTTTAACTGCTAACCAGCTGTAATATACTGCATCATCTAAAGTACCTGATTTGCCACTGTTAACAACTATAGGCAATACCTTGTCATTTTTATTGTGTGCTTGTATATATCCCTGTGCCCCTAACCATGAAATATGAGCATTTCCATTTACAAGTGTTTCAATTGCTATTGCATAATCAGTAGTTAATTTATGCTCTACTTTCTTTCCAGTTGCTTCTTCAACAATTTTTGCAAACTCATCTCTTGCACCTTTTAAATCTTCACCTGATTCATTTGGATACCAGACCATTGTGATTGTATCGTAATCTTTATCTGCAGACTTTGAAACGGATGAACATCCTGTAAAGGCAATGGTTAATAAAACAATAGACACTATTAAACAAAATGCTTTTTTCACAATTCATCTCTCCCTTTTTTAAAGAATTTGTAATCTAGATAAAACTATATCAGTACATTTTTTTGTTTCTGTTTTGATCTTGTTAATTTTACATTAAATTTCTAATTTCAAGTTGCATATATTACCTATTTTGATAATATCCTACCTATGATTTCATTATGGATACTAGAATTTGTTGTTGCTATAAATGTGGTTCTATTCTTATTGAGTCCATTCGTTAAATTTTCAAATATAAAAGAATAACTTCCTCCCAACTCTCTCAATAGAATTACTGCAGCTGCATAATCCCATATGCATAATTTAGCAGATATATATGCATTTATTTCTCCTGTACCAATTTTGCATATAGCTAAAGATGCTGTTCCACATGCCCTATGTCCTCTAATCGCTTTAGCAAGCCAAACTAAGTCTAAATTATAATGATCTTTGAATATACTTACGGTATTTAAGCTTGTATCCACTATAGCTTGTTTTAATTTAATTCCTTGGTCTAGCTTGTTTAATTTTCTTCCGTTCAAAAATGCACCTTGTTTTGAAATTGCTACATACATATCATTCTTCATTACATCATATATAACACCAAATAAAGGTTCTTCATTTTTATATAATGCAATGGATATTGTAAAATCTTTTTTGAAATTAATGAAGTTAGTTGTGCCATCAATAGGATCGATAATCCAAACATATTCTTCGTTTGTAGTACTATTATTTGTATTTTCTTCAGTAATGAAGCTATGGTCAGGATATTTCTGTTTTATTTTATCTGTAAGATAGGTCTCTACTTCTAAATCATACTTTGTAACTAAATCACGATGGTCACTATTCTTAAAGTTTATTTCTATATCACTCTTCATTGCTTTTTTTAACATTCTTCCTGCTCTTTTTACTAAGGTCTTTGTAAACTCTACAGTATCATTGATTTCATTATGAAAGTATTTAATATAATCATCTGGCATACATATGTTTCCTATTTGGACATCAGATCCATAGATACCATGGTAGTCACTTCCACCTGTCAGAATTAGGTTGTATTTGTCTCTATATTCAAAAATCTTGGTATAATCTTCAACAGTATGATCTTCATGATAGATTTCAACTCCATCTAGCCCAGCCTTCACTAGATCGTCTATCAAATAATATGAATCCTGCTGACCAGGATGAGCTAAAATCGCTATTCCTCCATCTGCCTTTATGGCCTTCACTGCTTCGAATACATCTATATGTCTTATATCTCTTGAACAGATACCTTCCCCTTTAAATAGCTGATAATATAATTCTGAGTAAACTTTATCTGTGTATCCTTTTTCTATTAGTACATCCATAATGTGCTGTTTGTAAAAGCATGTGCTATATCTTGCCCTTTTAGCAACTTCTGCTACGGTAATATCATAGCCTTGTTCTGACAATCTTTCTATTTGCCATAATGAGTTATTATGACGCTTTTCTATAAATTCGTCACATATTTTTCTTATATTCGGAGCATCTAAATTAAAGTTATAACCTAAAATATGAATTTTCTTGTTTTTTTCAAAATCAAATGCAGATATTTCAATTCCTGGAATTATATTAACGCCATAATGCTTGCCTATTTTAATAGCCTTTTTTAACCCATTAGTTGTATCATGATCAGTAATTCCTAGATGAGTCACACCATTTTCTTTAGCCATTTTTATAGTGTCTTCAATTGAATAGCTACTATCTGATACATTTGTATGAACATGTAAATCTGCTTTCACAAAAATTACCGCCTCCTTTTGAATATACTTAGTTCAGAAAAAAACTTCCATTTTTCTACTTTGATTCTTTGTTTACTAGTCACTATTCTAGTTATTCATATTGCCTTTGTGCATATCAAATTCTGTATCACATAATCCCTCCATAAATTCTAAGTCATGAAAAATTCCTAGCATAGTTGTTCCTTGATTTTTTAACTGCTCTATAAGTTCTCTTACCTTTAGTTTAGATGAACTATCTAAACTGGCTGTAGGTTCATCCAGTAATAATAACCTTGGTCGCTTAACCATTGCTCTAGCTATGTTTAATCGTAATTTTTCTCCACCAGAAAATGTATTTGGATAACTGTCCCATAATTCTCTGTCTAATTCAAAATGTGCTAGCATTTTTTCTGCCTCTTTTTTTGCATATTCCTTCTCGCCACCCATTTCTATAACTGCCTGTTCAACAATTTGACGAGCAGTAGTACGAGGCATAACATTTAGAAACTGTGAGACATACCCAATTTCATATTTCCTAAGATAAATCATTTGTCTTTCACTAATTGAAGTTAAATCTATTAGTCCAAACTTTTCTGAGTTGTACCAAATTTCTCCACTCTGTGGTGAATAAGTTCTATATATGGACTTAAGAATAGTTGACTTACCGCTGCCACTTTTCCCAGTGATACCTATAAATTCTCCTTCTTTTAGTGAAATGCTAATATCCTTACATGCTTTTATGTGTTTTTTTAAGTTGTGCAAAGTAAATGACTTTGATAAATTTTGTATTTTTAGTAAATCAGTCATTTTATCACCTTTTTTCCATAATATTTTTCTACAAGACTATTGATATCAGACAGAGAATCATTAAGTTCATACATGCTTTTATTTTTATTCATATTAAACTCTATAATTTGTTTTTGATATTAATTTCCCATCTACGAAAACTGAAGTAATGGCTGGGTAATTATTTTCAATTTTTTCAATTATTAAGATGTCAGCCTTCTTATTTTCTTTGATAGAGCCAATTTCATTATCCATATTTACAGCCTTGGCTGGATTTATAGTAATCAATTTGAACATTTGGTGTAAATCATGCCCATATTCTTCATGCAATTTGAATATTGCATGCAATAATGCAGCTGGGTAATAGTCACTACATAAAATATCAATGCTATCATGTTCAATAGCTACAGCTGCTGATAAATTTCCTGAATGTGACCCACCTAAAAGAATATTTGGTGCTCCAGCTATAGTATACATTCCTCTTTTTTTTGCTTCTTTTGCCACTTCCAGTGTAATAGGAAATTCACTTATAGTGGCGCCAAGACCTTGAACTAAATCTAATTTTTCAATACTATCATCATCATGAGATGCAAATGCAATTCTCTTTTTTCTTGCTAGATATCCTATTTCTCTTATCATGTTTATAGTCATTTTATCTTTGCTTTGACTATTTTTAATGATTTCATCGATTTCTAAATCAGTTAATTTACTATATCCTTTTAAGGTTTCACGATATATTTCTAGGTTTCGGTATTGTCCTTGCCCTGGAGTATGATCCATTATAGAAACTAGATGTACCTTTCCTTCATTAATATAAGTCTTTAAGTTATTTATTTGTTCTAAATTGTCGATTTCGAAGCGAGCATGAAAGCGATGACGGATTAGGTGCCTGCTCGAATGGCTTTTCTCAACTAAATCAATGAATTTACAGACATTTTCATGCTTTCTGATTGGGTTATTTCCAAATTCGGATGATTTATATAATGATAAGGAGTGAAACATTGTAGTAATTCCATGACAAATTAATTGTTTTTCACACTCTCTTATACTTAATTCAAAGTCCATCAAGCTAGTTGGTCTAGGTGCTGCCATATGCTCAATATAGTCTGCATGAATATCTATAAACCCAGGCGCTATATATCCCCCATTTGCATCAATAATCTCAAAATCACTAGTTAAGTGATTTTCGCCTTTTTTTGCTATTTTTTTAATCCTGTCATTTTCAACTATTAAGTCATACCCCGTTAAGATTCTATCTTCCATTACAATCTGTCCATTCGTAATTAAATACACTATATATACCTCCTATATTTACAGTAATGAGTGAACTAATTGTTGAGTATATGGATGCTGAGGATCTTCTAATATCTGATCTGTTAATCCTTGCTCAATAACACGTCCATTTAACATTACTATAGTTCTGTCAGCTAGCATTCGAATAACACCTAAATCATGGGATACTACAATCATGCTAACTCCTAGCTCATGTTGAATTTCTTTAATCAAATCTAGTACGTTTGCTTGTACAGATAGATCTAATCCTGTTGTAACCTCATCTAACAATAATAGAGGAGGGTTATTTGATAATGCCTTAGCAATCTGAACTCTTTGCTGCATACCACCTGAGAAATTCTTAGGTGCTTCCTTCATACGGAGAATTGGAATGTTTACATGTTCTAACAGCTCTGTACCTCTTTTCTCCATTTCGTCAACGTTTCTGTTACCCGCTGAAATTAGTTTTTCCGCTATATTTCCAATAGAAGAAAAGTCCATTTTTAAGCCTAAAAGAGGGTTTTGATATACTTTCCCCAGCACATTGTTCCTAATATGTCGCTTCTGTTGCGATGATTCTTTAAATATATTGCTCTCACCATTTTTATATTTACTTATATACGCTTCACCATTAGTTACATCCTGATCAAAATATAAGCATTTCATCATAGTAGATTTTCCGCTTCCACTTTCTCCAACAACTCCTAATATTTCTCCCGGATACACCTCAAAGGAAACGTCTTGACACGCATATATAGTCTTGCAAACTGGACAATAGTTTTTTTCTAATTTATCTGGATTTAAATCCTTACATTCTTTACATCCATCACCAAATTGCTTACGTAGATTTTTAACTATCAATACTGGCTTTTCAAAATTCTCCATTATTTACACCTCCTCTAGCAGCTTAATTTGTCATTTAGGTTGCCTAAGCAATAACTGTAATCATTACATTGATAGTATGTTTCACCAGTTTTTTCATCAACTAATTCGTCCATAAATACACCTTTAGAGCCACATAATCTGCATACTTTATCATCAAATGATTCAACCTCAAAGGGGTAATCATTAAATGCTAACGAAATCACATTAGTATATGGAGGAACAGCATAAATTTTCTTTTCTCTACCCGCACCTAATAAAATAAGTGCCTTCGAATTATTCATCTTAGGATTATCAAAACGTGGTATTGGACTTGGAGCCATTACATATCTTTCATGGACACTAACAGGATGATCAGCTCCTGTTGACATATTTCCATATTTCATTATCTGTTCAAACAACATTAGCCAAGCTCCGCTATATTCTTTATCAGCATGTAGTCTTTTCGTTACATACTCACTAGGTTCAACGTATCGAAGTGGCTCTGGTATAGGTACTTGAAGTACCAAAATCTGTTCTTCTTTTAAAGTAATCTCTGGTATTCTGTGTCGAGATTGTATAACAGTAGCATCAGCTGTACTATCTGTTTGCTTAATTCCTGTGGTTTTATTAACAAGCTTTTTTATGTTAACTGCATTGACAGATTCATCTGAACCTTGGTCAATAACCTTTAAAACATCGTCTTTCCCCACTAATGATAATGTCAGCTGCAATCCACCAGTTCCCCACCCACGAGCAATTGGCATTTCACGTGAAGCAAAGGGAACTTGATATCCTGGTATGGCTATAGCTTTAAGCGTGGCTCTTCTTATTTCTCTTTTAGATCCCTCATCAAAGAAAGCAAAATTATAATTTACTCTCATCTTACTCCTCTCCTTTTTTTGTTTTAAGAACACTGTCAAGTTTAGATTTGAATGTTACATAATGAGGCAATTTCAAATGAGAAATAAACCCAGTAGATTCAACTGAATCTATATGAAGCAGCACAAACTCCTCGTCATGTGTAGGATATCTTGGATCTCTAGTTTCTAGGCAATGGTCTAAAATACTCATGGCAATGGCTTTAGTTTCATTTTGCCCGTAGCAGATTCCGTACCCTATTTCAAATTCCATCTCATTTTTACCATTTTCTTTTTTTATAGAGTTTGGAAATATTGTTTCTACTTCTGTTACCTTTATTTCACCAATATAAAATGAATCTTCATCATCATGTGAAGTATTTAATGGATCATCTATATAGATTGGTAATCTCCCAACACGAAGCTCTCCAATTGTTGGATGAGTGTCGCCGTACCCCCTGAGAGCTGCATATCCTAATGAAGTAACGGCTCCAGTTTGGCCACGTGTTAAAATCTGTAATCTCTCACTTCTTTCAGTTGGAAATTCTATACTTTTCTTAGTAATATCCTTAGGTTCTTTATTGTTTTCCTTACAATCTACAATCAAGCCTTGATTTCTTAAATAATCTAGTACCTTAGGTAATTTATTCATATCAACGGTATCTAACCTCTTGTCATTTTCCTCTTCATAATCTTCCAACCATTCTAAGCATTCTTGCTCTGTCTCATCTACTAAATCAAAATCAATTAATCTGTGAGTATAATCATATGAAGCACCTAATATCTGTCCTCCTGGAATGTCCTTAAAGCTTGCTGATATACGACGCTCTACTATCATATTCTCCGAGTTTATAATCTTTGAATAGTGCTTTCTAGGAAGTGTTGAACGATAAGCTCTTAATAAAAATACTGCTTCTTCTGGATTTCCTTCAGCTTGTTTTATTGAAATCGCTGCTAATTCTTCACAATAAATACTACTTTCAGACATTACTTGATCAATTAACCCACGCATGCCTGCTTGTATTTTTTTTACATTAAGTATCTCTTTTTTCTTAAAACGCTCATATTTTAGCCTTCTGATTGACTCATCAATTGCAATAGTACCGCCTTTAACTGCTACATATCCCATTTATTTCACCACCTATACGGAAATATTAGTTGTTCTAGGTATACAAATCAAATCAGCTTTTTTATCAACCATGATGATATCTACACCTAAAGGATATTCGACATTTTTTAATTTACGCTTTTCAATCCAATTACCACATACATCTACTTTTAAATAATTTTCATCCTTTATTCCGGGACCTGTTAAAACAATTTCTTTATCATTTGTAATTTTCAAAACTTCAACGATAATTGTTGCAGATTTATGCGGATCTATCAAATTACCTTCATAAGCTTTTTCTATGGCATTCTCTATATCACCATCTTCAGCATCTTCCATTACGAAAATATAGTTGGCATTTTCGACGGCTTCTGGCTTAGCATAAGTTAACTGGCTTATAAGTTTTGTGATTTCTTTTTCTTTTTTAGAAAATACTTTAAAGCTTACTTCTGCATCTAGTAACATTAACATCAATACAAAAGTAGAGTTTTCAAAATCTATATCCAAATCAATTTTATTAGCTTGATCTTTTATACTGTTTATATGGCCAGGTTTGGACATAGAATCAATTACACTACGGTAAGACTTTTGAATATCATGCACTAAATCTAATTTCATGATTTATCTCTCCTTAATTAGACATCCATAGTTTCAAAGCTAACTTTTGTTTTCATTACCTTTGCCTGATACCTATCTCTTTGTATTCTAATATTATTTTCTTCATTTATTAAAATGTCCGACCAGTTCTCTGTCTCTTTTAGGCTGCCATTATATGCTGCATCAATAATCGCTAAATAATATACTAGTTCTTGATTGTTTCCATAAACAATACCGATGCCTAAATTGTTTTCTACTTGAACTTTTGCCTCTGTTACAAACATCTCTCCTAAATAAAATAGGTTCTTCTTTGCTGTTTCACGCATTTTTATCATTACAAGCCCACTATTAGGTTCTTCGATTATCTTTACGTTGTAATTGTTTATTATTTCTTCAGCTAATTTTTTTGCAATGTCTATTGAGCCTCTTACTAAAATTTCTGTTCTCCGACGTTTTTTCATAAGCTCCCTCCTCTACAGTTGTAATTATAACTTGTTGCCAAGCTATACACTGTTAAAGCTATGTTAAGCAGTGTTAATTCTACATTAAATGTATGGAAGTTTTTAACAAACAAAAAAACTACCAAAAGGTAGCTATTTTATTTGATATTTAAATATATCACTGCGATATATAATTTTAGTAAACTCTAAGGTTTTTCTTGTATACTTGTCAATGCAATTACTTTCTACAATAAGCATTGGAATTAAATTTGAGCATTCGAATATTTTTCTTTCAAAATGGGTAGGAAAAGATATGCTTAGCATACTTTTAGTAGAGTCAAATTCCTTGTATCCATTATTCTTATAATACTCAAACATTGATTTAATATCTTTACCTACTATATTAATGTCATTAAACAATGATTGAGCTATATAAGATATGTGTAATGCAATAGGCTTATTATCTATTAATCTTAATCGTCCGACTTTATATACTTTGTCATTTTCACCAATATTTAATTCTTTATAAATTTTTTCATTATATTTAACTTGTTTACAAAACAGGTTTTTAGAATCAAAATTATATCCTTTATCCTTCATTTTCTGGCTAAAGCTTACATCTCCTGAAAGAGACAGGTCAATTTTTTGCTGCTTATTGTTTAAATACCTTCCTTTTCCTTGTTTAGAGTACAAATATCCCATTTCTTCTAATCTACTATAAGCTTTTCTAACCGTTATCCTAGTCACTTTATGCTTATCAGCAAGATCATTCTCTGATGGCAATTTATCATTTTCATTATACTTTCCTGCAACAATATCTTCTAAGAGCCTATCTATTATTAGCACATCTTTTTCATCTTTCAAATTAATCACTTCCCAAATAATCAATTTTTTGAGAATCATTAGTACCAATTGTTGCATTATTGTGTTTTGATAATATCATGGCTATGTTAATATATAGCAAATTCTATGTTAAAGATAAGTTAATAAAACAAAAAGATATCAGTACATAATTTTGTACTAATATCCTCTATATAATAGTCCTCATATAATATTAACAACTCAAATCTTTATCTTTATACTCGTAATCTAGCTAATAGCTTCGAGTCTTTTCTTAATATTAAATACTTCTTTTTCAGTTTGGAGCTCTTTATGAGTAAGGAAATCTAAGTCGTCTGTCAGTTTATCGAGCCTAGTATTCGTAGCAACATGATTTGCAGCATTTCTACCTTCTAAATCATCTAGTTTATCCTCAAGTTTGTCAAAGCGAGATAAAACTTCTTTATGGTTATTATCAACTTTGTTTTCAATGCTATTGACTTTATTTTCAAGATTATCGACTTTGCTTTCAATGCTATTGACTTTATTTTCAAAACTATCAACTTTATTTCCAAGCCTATCAACTTTGCTTTCTACGCCATCAAGTCTGCTGTTTATACCTCTAATTTCATTCTGCATGCCCTTAAATTCATTTTGCATATCTTTCATCGTACTAAGCACTTGTTGAAGAATTTCATTTGACACGACGAACCCTCCTTTCTTAAAGCTAAGTATTTATATTATACACTACTTTGAGATCTTTCACTGAAGTTTTTGTTTCGCTTTAGTTAATGTTTTTTGATTCACTTTTGTAAATTTTATTTGTATAATGATTTATGTTATATAGTAATTTTAAATATTCTTCTTTATAAGGTAGTAAAATAACTGTAAAACAAATCCATATTAATACTATATCTACAGCTGATAACAAAACTGGTAGTCCCGATAGATAAAGCAGAAAAGCTGACAATAAGACAGATACAACTAAATATATACCTAAATTTAAAAATCTATTTATCTTATCCTTTATTTCATTTGATTTATCTTTAATAACATATAGTATCAAATAAAGCTCACATACGATACCTATTAAAAATACTATGTTATTAACTCTTTGTAAAAATCTAGATAACTTAATTTTATACAGTGGATGAATATAATCAAAATTGACAAAATCAAATAAATACTCTTTCAATACTAAAAAATGTTGAGAAATACTTCCGGGATTATCTGGAATCTTTTCTGGAGCAATATATAAGCTAAAAGATATTTCCTTCCATATAAACACTCCTAATAACACTATTCCAGCAATCATTATAAGCCCTTTCATATATCTTAATTTTCCAATCTTAAGTGCGTCTGTCAAATAATCCTTCTTAATACTATCCTTGAAATAATTATGCATAGATTTAATAATAGAAAATAAAACTTTTAGTAGTCTATATAAACAGTATGCTCCTAATATAAATATTAAAATATCATATTTCTGTTTTTGCTGAATTCCTGTTATGTTTAAATCTTCAACAAAATAATTATTGGAGTTTTTTCCCACTAATTCTATTTTATCCAGCATAAATGCTTTGTCAAAATAGCTGTCATTATTCTTGTATTCAATATTTCCTATATATGTATTAGAATTAATGTCTTTCATGGTGTTTAATGGTATATATATATGTGGCAACTCTTTGTTCAACATCTTTTCCATTATTGCACCTTCTGAAGAAACTACTCCGATTATTTCAAACTTCTCATTATATATGTTCATATTTAAGCCAATAACATTTTCGCTTTTAAATATTTTCTGAGCTATAGTATCTTCTATTACTACTACATAGTTATTAGAATTGTTATCATTGTCATTTATAAATGAACCATTATTTAATTCAACCTTACTAAATTCATTAAAATTTCCCAGCACACCGTAAACTTGAGCCTGAAAGGCCCCATAGTCAGAAGTTACAACTGACTCATCAGTTGCATAATATGTAGACATTTGTGGTGATACAGCTCTGTTAAGTGCTTCAACTTCATCAACACTCATTCCATTTTCAATAGGTATACCCTCTTTTAATCCAATTATCAATTTTTCATATCCAGTAGTACTATTAATTTCTTCTATATAAATATATATTGATTGACATAGGAGTAGAGAAAAAATAAATAGAAATAGAACAACATATTTTCTTTCAAAATGTATTTTCATATCACCCCCTCCTTACTTTCATCATTCAACAACAACCTGACTTCCATCATCTAAAAATTTACTACTCCTTACAATAATTCTTTCATCTCCTATTAACCCTGAGATTATGCCTATAAATCTATTGTCAGAATCTCCTACCGTTACGTTCTTTCTCATAGCATAATATTCTCTGCCTAGAGGCCCTTCCTTTTCCTGTAATATATAAACGAACTTACCTTCGTCATCTTCTCTTAAAGCTTGTCGTGGAATGAGAAATTCATATGAACCTATAGGCTTCTTTATATATAGTTCTCCTGATTCTCCTCCGGCAAGATCAACACTATCAAGTTCTACCACTACTGCTCTTTTATCTTTATTGTCAGCTCTCTTTATAGTTTCAATTTTTCCATCTATTACACTGTTATCTTCATTTTTAACAAAAACTTGTCCTTCGTCCCCTGGTTGTAAATATTCACAATCTGCATTATTAAGTGTAACCTCAATCTCAAATCCCTTATTAGAACTATCAAGTATGTATAAAGGACTGGAATTATTGACAACCATGCCTTTCTTATAATTAAGCTCCTTTATTACACCATCAGTTGGTGCCGTCACAGTAGCCTTATCAGTCTTCTTCTCTAGTTCATCTATTTCCATTTGAGTACTTGATATATTAAGCTCCATAAGTTCAATTTGCTTCTCATGGTTCTCCTTATCCTTCTTAGCCTTTTCTCTTTGTATCTCAACCTCATTTTTAGCATTTTCATGCTTCATCTTTGCTAATTCATATTCACTTTTCTTATCATCTAGGTCATTTTTTGACGCAGCCCCTTCATTATACAATTGTGTATATATTGTCAATTCTTTTTCTGACTTCAACAAATCAACCTGTAGTTCTTCAACCTTTTGTTCATATGTATGTAATGTATTCTCTAGATTTTCTAACAAAGTTTTTTCATATTTAAGCATTAGTTCCTTAAGCTCAATCTTCTTTTTTTCTAAGTCCGACACTAATGGTTCCTTATCTAAAATCAATAGGATATCTCCATTCTTAACAGTGTCACCAACAGATACTTTAACATCCTTAACAGGGACAGAAAAGCTAGTATAATACTCTATCCTTTCCTTAGCACCTACTATCCCTTTACCAACAATTTCTTTAGTTAAGCTTCCAGACTTTACATTTTCAGCATTGACCTTTGGAAGAGTTAAATTATGAATGCTTTTGGATGTAAAGGTAAGGATTATAATAATGATAAAAAATATTTGACCTGCTCTTAATATCTTTCTCTTTCTTAACTCAACTTTTTTATCATCTTCTAATTCATACATACAAACCTCTCCCTATTTTTTTATTGTAGAATGGGAAATACCCTCGATTAAATAATTTTGACCATATAAAAACACTAGCAGCGCAGGCACCATATATATAACACTAGCAGCAAATGCGATACCTAGTTCAGAATTATTTATTTCAGAAAGATATATAGATAATGGATGTTTATTTATATCCTTTAAGAATATCAATGGTTGCTCAACCATATTCCAGTTATCTATAAAAGACAATATGGCTAACGAAGCAATTCCTCCTTTTGATAATGGAAGTATGATCTTTAAAAAAATACGAGGCAATGAACATCCGTCTACCATTGCAGATTCAATATACTCGTTAGGAATTGAAATCATAAACTGCCTTAAGAGGAAAACTCCAAAAGCTCCTAGGCTCCCTGGCAGTATAATAGATAAGAAATTATCTATTATACCTAATCTGTCTAAAACTAAATAATTAGGAACAAGTGTAACTTGGAATGGCATCATCATTATTATTATATAGACAAAAAAGAGTATATCTCTTCCTTTAAAATTAATTTTCGCAAACACAAATGCAGCCATTGAAGAAATTATTGTCTGAACTATTACAATAGGGAGCACAATGAAAACAGAATTCCAGAACATTCTTAGAAATTTAGACTTTGCTATTAAAGCTTCATAATATTGATCTAGCACAATACTATCTGGAATCAGTTTAATACTTCTATATTTTTCTTCTTTGCCCTCCACAGTCTCATCAGAAAATGCTCCATAGCTTTCTCTTATTTCACTATCTCCCATGAAGGAATTAGTAATTGTTACTATAAGAGGCATAAGTATTATTATAGCTATTACTATTAAAAACGCAGTTAATAATAACTTTCTATTATTATTCATATCTATCCCCCTTAACCTTCGATATATCTTTCAACTCTTTTTTGAAGTCTAAACAGTATAAATATGATTAAATAAACAAAGATAGCCATTAATACTGCAGATGTAACTAGTTTATGATAATCAAGCTTATTAAACATATTATTAATATAATGCTGGAGCATATATATACTTTCATGAGGGTAGTTCCCTGATAAAAGATATATTTCTTTGAAAACCTTAAAGGAGTTAATTATTGATATAATAATTACAAAAAAGGTAGTGGGCATTAAATAAATTATTGTTATATTAAAAAACTTTGCCAGAACTCCAGCTCCATCTATATCTGCTGCTTCATAATATTCCTTAGGAATACCTTGAAGACCAGCTAAAAATAATACTATGTTGTATCCAAGATTTTTCCATATATAAATAATTATTACTAAATACATAGCCCACGACGAATTTACCCAGTCAATATTAGTCATATTGAATAATGATAAAATCTTATTTATAAATCCATTATAATCAAATAGATATTCAAAAAATAAAATAATCGAAGCTACAGGTACAACTAAAGGGACTATAAAAGAGGTTCTTAGAGTATTTTTAAAATGTATCTTTTGATTTAACAAAATAGCTAATACTAATGATAGAACAATTATCAATGGAACGCTGACTCCAGTAAATATGCCACTATTAAGCAGTGCTTTTCTATATATTCCGTTATTAATTAACCCAATATAGTTATTAAATCCTACAAAGCTTCCATTTACAGGCTGGTCAAAAAAAGAATATAATATCATCCATATAAACGGAAGAATGTAAAATACTAGTAGTCCAATTATACTTGGTGCAATAAATAAGGCAGCTAAAAGCTTATCTTTTTTACTAAACCTTAAAAACATGTAATACTACCCTCTTCCCCTCAAGAATTCATGGCATTTATTATGCTAATCTTAATTTTACTCAAGTAAATATATTTCAGCTTTATTTTGTATCATCTTTGCTGTTTCTTCTGCTGTCTTTTCACCCTTTATGAATGGCTGAATCTCATCATATATAATAGTATAGAAAGAATCATTTACCCTAACTTTGTTCAGATTGCCTATTATTCTATTCATTTCTTTTATATCTTCTTCCTTTATAAAGTAAAGATTACTTTTTTTCAGAGCATTCTTAGTTTTTTCCTGTTGTTCAAACATTTCAGATATTTGTTTTTTATTTGCTTCGTTATTTATATGAATCCTTCCCTCATCTCTTTTTTGCACTTCTTCTGTCAACACAAATTTAATAAATTCCCATGCTTCTTCTTTATGTTTTGAATTAGTATTTATTGATAGAAAATCACTATAAAATAGTCTATTACCTGTATATTCTCCTTTTGGTGCTGATACTGCTTTAAAGCTGTCATTGAAATACGCACCTGAATAGTTGATATAGTAATATTCATTGATTTCTTCTAGAATTATTGCTATCTTATTTAATTCAGTCTCCAACCTATCAAATTCTTGAAAAATTCGATACCAAGTTAGTTCTGGATGCATTATGTCATCTTCTTTTATGTCTTTAAATAGTTCTAGAGTATCTATAAATTCCTTGCTATTAAATCTAGCTTCTTTTTTATCCTTATCCAAATAATAACCTACATCCTGCAATATTATTTGTTCGAATAATATATCTTCTTGTACTTTAGGCAAAACATATATTTTCTCTTTACTGTTTTTATTTAGTTTTCTAGAAAGATTATATAAATCTCTCCAAGTCATGGTATCATCAAGACTTATTCCTTTTTCATCTAATAATTTTGTATTCAATACAGAGATATAGAATTTGTGGTAATTTATAGGCATGGTATATAACTTCTCTTTATACCTTGTTAGATCAATTATATTTTTATTGTAATCATCAATATTAAAATCAGTATCTTTTTCTATCATGTCATCAAGATCAACTAGTATACCTTTTTCTATATATGTTATTAAGCTATCCTCTGAACTCAAAAGTAGAATATCAGTTCCTCTTCCAGCCATTAGCTCAGTATTTAACTTTTCTCTATACTGTTCTTTATCAAGATCAGGATTTCTTTTAATTGTAACTTTTATATTAGGATATTGCTCTTCAAATTTCCTAGCTGCAACTCCGAAGATATTACCCCAGTCTTTCAATAATTCAATAGTTATCTCTGTCTTTTCTTCTTCATCTTGCCTTTCTTCTATTTCTTCTTCTGATTTTATGTATTTAATCAGGTTATATTTATCTTGATTTTCTCCTATTACATATATCTCTTCGTTATTGTCTACTGTAAAGTCGATTATGTACTCAATAGTCGATAGTTCTCCAGTACTTAGTATTCTATTCGTCATGTTTCCTTCTAAATCATACTTTAATATCCAATTTGAATTTTCTCCATATAAACTCCTAGTATTTCTGTTATAATATATACTTCCCGGTGCATCTGTATTTTTATATTCTTTGCTCCATATTGTCTTGTAGCTGCTCGTGTCTATTTTTTCTAAAGTATTTTTATGAAGTGCAAAAAGATTATCTTCTTCGTCTATTTGTATATCCCAATACTGTACTGAACCAATTATTTTTTTTGACTTTAGATTATTATCATACACTTCGATACTACCATTTGACTTTAGTTCATAAATATTTCCTTTACTGTCTGCCTCTACTTTTACTGTCCTGTCTTGTACTGTTCTTGCAGTATTGTCACTTGATTGCGCTATTATACTATCTTCATTAATTGAATTTCCCTCATTATTATAGTAAAGAAGCTCTGTATCTAGACCTACCATGTCATCGTTTTCATTTTTTCTTGATAGTTCTGACAGTATATATATATTATCTTCACTATTAATTGTAAAAAGATCTGCCCTTCCATCAAAGTCTAGGGTTATTTCCTTTTGCACTTCTCCTTTTTCGTTTAATACTATGTATTTAGTATTATCTCCTTCAGTGCACAGTACAAGTTCATTTTTATTGTTTATATTTATTGCTGATACGTAGTCTATTCCTAGTGCATCACTTAGTATAGCCTCCTTGTATGATAGATTATTTCCATTTGTGTCTAATGCCTCTTTTTTTCCTGTACAGCCATAGGATGTAATGATAAGTAAAAGTATAAGTATAAGTAGTAAAATTATTTCTCTTTTAGTTCTCATCCTCCATCTCCTCTTTGTTATGATATGCTTCCTAAAAAGCATATTTAGTTATAATTCTACTCAAGTAAATATATTTCAGCTTTATTTTGTATCATCTTTGCTGTTTCTTCTGCTGTTTTTTCGCCCTTTAGAAATGACTCAATCTCTTTATAAATGACATCATAGAATGGATCTCCTGTCCCAGATTTATTCAAATTCTCTATTATTCTGTCAAGCTCTTTTATATCTTCTTCCTTTACATAGTAAAGTTTATTTTTTTCCATAACACTCTTATATTTCTCCTGAAATTCAAAAATCTCAGCAATTTGCTTTTCATTTGCTTTGTTATTTACATGAAATACGCCCTCATTAGTTGTCTGTATTTCTTCTGTAAGCATAAATTTAATAAATTCCCATGCTTCTTCTTTATATTTAGAATTAGTATTTATTGATAGAAAGTCACTATAAAATAGTCTATTACCTGTATATTCTCCTTTTGGTGCTGATACCACTTTGAAATTATTGTTAAAAAACGCACCAAAAGAGTTAATATAATGATATGCATGAATTTGTCCTGGACATATTGCAATATTATTTAATTCAGTCTCCAAAGTACCATATTCTTGCAAAATATGATCCCAAGTTATTTCTGGATGCATTATGCCATCTTCTTTTATAGTCTTAAATAACTCTAGAGTATTTATAAACTCTTTTCCATCAAATCTAGCTTCTTTTTTGTCTTTATCTAAATAATAATCTATATCCTGCCATATTATTTGTTCAAATAATAGTTCTTCCTGCATTTTAGGCAAGACATGTATTTTCTCTTTACTGTTTTTATTTAAGCTCTCAGAAAGGTTGTACACATCTCTCCAAGTCATGTTATCATCAAGGCTTATTCCTTTTTCATTTAACAATTTTTCATTTAATATAAATCCATAAAATTGGTAGTAGTTTATTGGCATAGTATATAATTTATCTTTATACCTTGATAAATCAATAATACTTTTATTGTAATCATCAAGATTAATGTTCTTATCCTTTTTTATCATGTCATCAAGATTAACTAATATATCTTTTTCTATATACGTTATCAGGCTATTCCCTGAGTCTAAATATAGAATATCAGTTCCTTTTCCAGCCATTAGTTCAGTATTTAACTTTTCTCTATATTGTTTATAATCTAGGTCAGGATTTGTTTTAACTGTGATTTTTATATCTGGATAAGTTTTTTCAAATTTCTTAGCTGCATTCGCAAAGAAATTGCCCCAATCTTTCCATAATTCAATAGCTATCTCTGTTTTTTCTTCTTCTGATTCTTTATTTAACTCCAATCCAACTTCTGATTTTGTATATTTAATCAAGTTACTTTCATCTTGATTTTGTGCTATTATATATATTTCTTCATTATCGTCTACTGTAAAGTCGATTATGTACTCTATAATTGATAGTTCTCCAGTGTTTAATATTCTATTTATCATGTTTCCTTGTGAATCATACTTTACTATCCAGTTTGCGTTTATGCCGTATAAGCTCTTAGTATTCTTGTTGTAGTATATACTTTCTGGTGCATCTGTATCTTTATATTCTTTAATCCATATTGTCTTGTAATTATTCGTATCTATTTTTTCTAAAGCCTTTTTTTCAAAGTTTTTGTGAAGTGCAAAGAGATTATCTTCTTCGTCTATTTGTATATCCCAATACTCCACTGAGTCTATTATTTTTTTTGACTTCAGATTATTATCATACACTTCTATACTGCCATTTAGCTTTAGTGCATATATATTTCCTTTGCTATCTGATTTTACCTTTATTGTCATATCTTGTACCGTCCTTGCAGTATTATCGCTTATTTCTGCTATTATATTATCTTCATTAATTGAGTTTTCTTCATTATTATAGGAAAGGAGTTTTGTATCTAAGCCTACTATATCTTTGTTTTCATTTCTCTTCGGTATTTGTGATAGTATATACATGCTGTTTTCATTATTAATTGTAAAAAGATCTGCTCTTCCGTCAAAGTCTAAGGATATTTCCTTTTTTATCTCTCCTTTTTCGTCCAGTATTAGATATTTGATTTTATCTCCTTCACTACATAGCACAAGTTCACTTTTACTGTTTATATTTATTGATGATATATACTCTTCTCCCAAGGTATCGCTTAATATAATCTCTTTATAGGATAAGTCATTTACATTTGTGTCTGATGTTTTTTTGTCTTGTGTACAACCATAGGATGTGATCATAAGTGAAAGTATAAGCATTAGAACGATTATTTTCTTGTATTTCATTTTCTTTTCCCCCTTTTGAAATCTTAATAAATATTATTTTTGGACTTCATACATTTCTAATATTCTATCAACTACAGCTTTATAAGAATCTTTGTGTAGTTTATGGTCTGATAAAATAATAGTACTGCTTTCATCTAGTGCTTCATTATATAGGAAGTTCTCTTTATTGACATCTACTAAAATAACTATATCTATATCAAGTACCTTTTTTATTTTTTCAACAAAATTATTATCTTTACTAAAGCCACTAAATCCTATCAGTCCAATATCTCCATTATATATGCCTATAAAATTATTAACTTTTTCATTTATTTCTGTATCATAATTAAATAACTTTTCTTCTTGCACGAAAAAATGATGATATCCAAAGTATGCACCTCTTATATCATCGGTAAGCACTATAGGGATATAGCCTCTTTTCATAAGCTCATCATTTATTTGGGACAGTACATTTAATACATTATACCATATTTCACCATATACTAGTATAATAGGTTTATCCTGGTTCTGCTCTATTTTCATATAGTTACTTTGACTTAGGAGGTTGTAATAAATAGGCTTAATACTGATATCCAGAGAGCTTACAATAACTAAGTTGTTAGATTCTGGGCTTAAAAAAACTATGCTTTTTCGATAAAAATCAAAATAATTAAATAATTGTAATAAAATATCTTCAGTAAAACTGTCATGTATATTTATATCTGATTCCACTATAACAGTATCTATATCATTTAATGCGTATTTATGATATTTTAAATATTTAAAAACTTCTCTGAACATTTCAAGTTTAGTATTTAAATTAATACTAATTATCTCTTTTATATTAAAAATGTAATTCTTAACAGATAATTGGTTATCATAAGTAGTGAATATTAATGCATTTTTTATCCATTCCAAGCTATTATAGGATTGATAAAAAGGCATATCTTCATTATAATTATTTGACTTTTCCCATAATATTTTCTTTATTAATTCAATTGAATAATTTGAAAGGTTTTCAATAATTTCTGCAACCATTGCTGTTATCATTGGTGCTGCAAAGCTATTACAATTTTGTGTTGTATATTGTTTCCCTTTATAATTTTCAAGTAAATGACTACCGCAAGATGTAATTTCTATACCATCAAATGGTTTAAATGTGTATGTATATTGTCCTTCTTCAAGACTTTTATGTCTCTGAGATTTGACTCCTATTACGTTATGAAAAGAAGCTGGGTATGTAATAACATCTTCATTCTTATTTGCAGCTATAATTAATAAGCCAAAATCATTTGCTTTGTCAATTATCTTCTGTAATTCTTTTTTATCTCCATAGTACACACTCCCAATACTTAGATGTACTATATCCACTTTATTATCAATACACCATTCTATTGCTCTAATTAGTCTTTGCTTACTTCCCAAATCATTTTCATCTAAAATCTTAATACTACTTAGTATTCCTTTCTTATAATACTTTCTTATAATAGCTGCACATGTGGTTCCATGACTATTGGAGTATGAGGATTCTGGAAGTCTCTCTTTTATTTTTAGCTCTCTTGTAATTTCAATGTCATATTTGAGAGATATCCCATCAAAATATTAGCTATTTACTCCATCGTCGACTACAACAACATGAATATTTTTATAGTTCATTAGAAAAATCCTCCTGGAATAGTAAAAAATCAAGATACTTTAATGCAAATAATACAAAAAAATCATGCGGGAAGACTGTAATGCTACAGCCTTCCCAAATTTTCTTTATTTGTTTCTATTCAAGTAAATATATTTCAGCTTTATTTTGTATCATCTTTGCTGTTTCTTCTGCTGTTTTCTCACCCTTTAGAAATGGTTGGATTTCTTCGTAAATAACGTCATAGAACGGATCGTTTATTCTAAGCTTATTTATATTATTCTTTAGTCTATCGACTTTTTCTATATCTTCTTCCTGTACATAGTAATAATTACGTTTTTCCATATCTTTTTTATACTTCTCCTGAAATTTAAACACATCATCTATTTGCTTTTCATTCGCTTTGTTATTTATATAAAAATATCCTTCATTACTTAACTGTATTTCTTCTGTTAAAACAAATTTAATAAATTTCCATGCCTCTTCTTTGTGTTTAGAATTAGTGTTTATTGATAAGAAATGACTATAAAACTCTCTACTTCCTGTATATTCACCCTTTGGTCCTGATACTACCACAAATTTATCATCAAAATACGAACCAAAAAAACGAATATAGTGATAAGTACCAATATAGCCTGGATATATTGCAATGTTGCTTAAATCCATATCTATACGGCCATATTTTGTTAAAATATAATACCAGTCTAGCTCTGGATGCATTATATCATCTTCTTTTATATCTCTATATAACTCTAAAGTATCAGCAAACTCCGTACTATCAAACCTAGCTTCTTTTTTATTCCAGTCCATATAGTAATCAATATCCTGCCATATTATCTGATCAAATAATTTATTATCTTCTATTTTAGGTAAAACATATATTTTTTCTTTACTGTTTTTGTTCAAGATCTTAGAAATATTGTATACATCTCTCCAAGTCATATTATCATCAAGACTTATTCCGCTCTCATTTAACAGTCTTTCGTTTAATACAAAGACGTGAAAATACTCATAGTCTATAGGCATAGTATATAGTTTCTCCTTAAGCCTTACCATATCAATTATTCCTTGGTCATAAGCAATCATGTTAAAATCTTTGTCCTTTTCTATCATATCATCTAGGTTGACTAATATACCCTTCTCCATATACGTTCTTATATAGTCATAATGGTCCAAATATATGATATCTGGTCCTTTTCCAGCCATCAGCTCTGTATTCAGTTTCTCTCTATATTGACTCTCCTCAATATCAGGATTTGTCTTAACTGTAACCTTTATATCAGGATGTTCCTTTCCAAATTTCTTTGCTGCATTTGTAAGGAATTTTTCCTCATCTTTCCGTAATTCAATAGTTATCTCTTTTTTCTCTGCTTCACCTTCTTTATACACTCCTAATTCACCTTCTGACTTGATATATTTAATCAGATAGTATTTATCTTCATTTTGTGCTATCAGATATATTTCGTCCTTATCATCTACTGCAAAATCTACTATGAACTCTATAATTGATAGTTCTCCTGTGTTTAGTATTCTTTTTGTCATTTTTCCTTCTGAATCATACTTCACTATCCAGTTTGCATTTATGCCGTATAAACTCCTAGTGTTTTTGTTGTAGTATATACTTTCCGGCGCATCTGTATCTTTATATTCTTTACTCCATATTGTCTTGTAATTATCTGTATCTATCTTATCTAAAATCTTTTTCTGTATATTTCTATGTAATGCATAAAGATTATCTTCTTCGTCTATTTCTATGTCCCTATACTGTACTGAATCTATTGTCTTCTTTGACTTTAAGCTACTATCATACACTTCTATGGTTCCATTTAATTTTAACGCATATATGTTTCCTTTACTGTCTACCTCTACTTTTATTGTCATATCCTGTGCTGACCTTACAGTATTATCACTTGCTTCTGCTATTACGTTATCTTCATTAATCAAGTTACCTTCATTATTATAGGAAAGGAGTTTTGTACCTAAGCCTATTATGTCTTTGTTTTTATTTCTCTTTGATATTTCTGATAGTATGTACATGTTATTTGCATTATTAATAGCAAAAACATCCTTGCTTCCACCAAAATCTGCTGTTATTTCTTTCTTTATTTCTCCTTTTTCATCTAGTATTAGATATCTGCTGTTATCTCCTTCGCTGCACAGTACTAATTCATTATCGCTATTTATATCTATTCTTGATATGTACTCTTCTCCTAAAATATCACTTAGTATGATTTCCTTGTACGATGAAACACCTCCATTTGTGTCTAATGTTCCCTTACAACCGTAGGATGTAATCATGAGTGAGAGTATAAGTAACATAATCATTACTTTCCTATACTTCATATTGTTTCTCTCCTTTTTTGATAATTCTTTCATTTTATAATTTTGGGGAATAATAGATTTAAAAATATAAGTTAAATTACTCTCTCAATTTGAAACTTATAATCCTCTGTCAATGACATATCTATTTATAATGGAAGAAATTAAATACATTAGATTTGATATTATTAAGATGAGCATGGTAAGAAATATTTTTTAGTTGAATATAAATCACTTCTTTAAGATTATATTTTTTTATCTTTATATATGAAAAACTACCTTATTATCTATGGAAAATTATAGCATAATGTAGAATAAAAGTAAAATATGTATTATAAATTTGAAATATAGAAAATAACGGAAAATTGTAAAATATGTCCTATATTCTATTTAAAATGAAGTAATACATCTAAACATAAAAAAGCTCTTTTCTAGAAAAAATTAATCTAGAAAAGAGCTTTTTAAAATGATATTATAGTTACTTTCTTTTTATTTCGTCTGTAAGAGCTATAACCTGATCTATTAGATTTCCTATGTATTCTATAGTATCTAATAGTGGTTTATCTGTAGTTATATCTACACCTGCCATCTTAGCAAGATCAACTGGAGTTTTGGTTCCTCCTGCTTTTAACACCCCTTTCCAATCTTCTACTGCCTTTTCTCCTTCGCTTAATATTCTTTGGCTCACCTGAGTTGCAACTGTAAGACCTGCACTATATGTGTATGGATAGAGTCCCATATAATAATGAGGCTGTCTCATCCAAGTAAGCTCTGCGCCTTCATTTATAGTTACAGCATCTCCCCAGAATTTTTCTAATACATCTCTTTTAATCTCATTGAGTTTCTTTGCATAAACACTGCCGCCTTCATCAATTATTTTATATACTTCTCTTTGATAAGCAGCTTCTAATAGATGTGTTACAAAGTTATGGTAATATGTATTAGTGATCATGGAGGATAAAACCCATCTTTTGAATCTTGGATCATCTTTCTGTTTAATCAGATAATTACTTAGAAGCATTTCATTTATTGTTGAAGGTGCTTCTATGAAATAAAGTGATGGAGACTCATTAAACATATTATTATGTTGCTGAGACAGCACAAAATGGCCTGCATGACCTAACTCATGTACTAAGGTGAACACTTCACTCATTAGTCCATTCCATGAGAGTAGTATGTAAGGATGTACTCCATAAGGTGTTGCACAGAATCCTCCAGTAGATTTACCTATGTTTTGAGCAAAATCTACCCATCTTTCATCATAGGATTTCATCATGAGTTCAAGATAATCTTTACCCATAACAGATAAAGCACCTTTTATATATTTTTTAGATTCTTCTATAGTAACTTCTGGATCATAGTCTGGATCTATAGACACTTTAAGGTCTGCAAAGGTTACTTCCTCTACCCCATATATTCTTTTTATAAGTCCTGCATATTTTCTCATATGCGGTGCTAGTTTATCCATTATTACATCTATTTGCCTGTCATAAAGCTCTCTATCAACCTTTTGATCAAACAACAAATAATCAAATACCGAATTATATTTTCTCATGCTTGATATGATTTTTTCTTTTTGTACTTGAGTTTGGTATGCTGTAGCTACTGTATTTTGATATTCTCTAACCTTTTTAGAAAAAGCATCAAAAGCTGCTCGTCTAACATCTGTATCTTTGTCTCCCTGATAAGTATTTTCAAACAAAACAAAGCTAAGAGGATATTCTTTCCCGTCTATATCAAATTTTCCAAAATCCATATCAACTAGCTTCGCTTGATTATACACATTATAAGGAGCTTCAAGTACTGGAGAAAGCCCTGCAAAAGCTTTTTCTACCTCTGGGTGAAGTGTGTGAGGCTTGCTTCTTTTTATATCTTCAAGATATACTTTATATTTCTCAGTTTTATTTATAGCTTCATCTAGAACTTTGTCATCTGTTTCTTTTAACTCACTTTCTATAAAGGTTAACTTACTAAAAACTTCTGACAATATCATGTTATTTTTAGTTTCTTTAGCTTGGTTATCCACATCTGTCTGATCTACAGAAGTTGCTAATGATGCATAAGTATTTGTCAACATAGCTTTTATGTATAGTTCTTCATATTCCTCTATGCATTTTAAAATAGTATCAGTGCTGCTTAACTTACTTTTGTATTTGCTTTCTATTTCACTGGAGCTTTCTATGACTTCTTTTAGTGTTTTTTCGTACTCTTCATCTGTTTTGAAAATATGGGATAAGTTCCAAGTCAATGATATGTCTATTTCTTTTCTTGGTTTTAATTCACTACTCAAAATTATCTACCTTCTTTCAATAATATTTGTTCTATGTTTTATTTTACATCAATAATCTGAAAATAAAAACAATTAAAACACCATTTAGTATAACTTTCTACTAAATGGTGTTTTAATTGTCTGATATAAAACTAGACTTCTATGTCTCGAAAAAGTATTTCAAGAGATTTTTCAGCGCTTCCAACCATCATAAATATAGCCATCCATGTCTCATAGAAGCCATTTAATATTCTTTTTTCTGAAAAGTTTAAATTTCCTTCTTCTAAGGACTCTCTTATGAGTCTATCTAAATCAGAAACTGAAGCATCTCCATCTGTATCTCTTAAAACTATATCAAATTTATCTTTAAATATAGGCAAGTTCTTTTTTATTACATGAAAATTATCTTTCATCTCTTCATTTGACACTATATCTGAATCATAATTTATCATTTGCATCTCCTCCTTAATCTTAGTTATTCTTTTGTACTAATAGGCATTATTTTAGCAAATCAATTAACAGTATTATATCATAAAAATAAAATCAAAAACTCCTATAAAGTGAAGTATACTGTACTTTTCACTCTACTGATCATCTAGAAGTCTAAATTTAAACTTTTGCCACGGTTTAATATAATCTAGTAAATATATTTCTTCATCAACAATTTTCCCAACCACATTAGTTTTGCCGCTATTAGTCATTGGTTTTAATGCTATCTGCAATTCACCTGCATATCTATCATATAGTGAGCTCTCTATTAGAATGTCTCCTCTTTTAATTTCAGCTGGATTAAAAAGCTCAAATGTATTGTTTTTATATTTTACCCTGCTTTGAGTAGAACGTATCATATATTCAGACACATCGCCTCTATTAAAATGAAACTCTTCTAGCACTATCTTACGTTCAATCTCAGAAATATTTTGATTTAATTTAACATTTAAAGTAAGTATGTTCTTATCTAAATTAGATAAAGACTTTAATTCTTCTTGTGAAGAGAAGCAGTGAGAAATGATTACATCATCTATTAATTCTGTATTAAATAGATCTTTTGCTTGTACCTCTATAGGTAAAAACCTGTGTTCTTCTAAAGTAGGTAACCCTTCGGTTACATTCCATGGTCCAATTTTCCCGACATTAGAAGAAACAAAAGCTGCAGTCTTAATTCCACTTTCTTTAAATTGTTTGCTGCATTTATAAAAATGTTCTCTAGAAAGACCTGAATATCTATGAGGATAAAAGTTATGACATCCTATTAAGTTTTCTACATTTGGTTTATATGATAATATGTTATCTAAATATTTCGTACCGTTGCTCATATTGATTTCTATTTTTAAACCGTATGGATTATATGTCATAATACTTTCTTCATTTCCTGAAAATCCAATATCAAGCCTTATTCCATGTAAACCTAACTCATGAAAAAAACCTAGATCATCATATTTTATATTGAATTTTGTAAAAACTTCTGGACTGACATCAGCTACAACTTGCATTTTTAGCTCATTGGCATAGTTTACTAAGTCTTTGAACTCAGATACTAACTTATCACTATTATCTTGTGTAGAAATCAGGCAAGAAAATATTCTCTCGAAACCATAACTGCTAGCAGTATCTATATAATTTTTATTCTCATCCAAAGTTCCATGATGGGGATAAATTGATATACCTAATCTTTTCATTTCATACCTCCATTTTTTTAAAATATTCGCTGTATGAACTGTAAATAAAATCCCTATTCACTTTCAATATTTCATCTAAAATTTTTATAGCTTTATCTACAGATTGAACTAAAGGATTTACGATGAGAGCTTGTAGTGCAATATGATAGTCTCCTTGCATACTTGATTTAATAGTTAAAGCTTCATAGTCCTTTATCATTCTTATAAGACCGCTAATTTTATCGGGAAGCTTGCCAATATTTAATGGATGAGCACCATTTCTGTTTACTATACAATTGGTTTCTATAACTGATTCATAGGGTAATTCAGGAATAGTTCCATTGTTCTCTACATTTACAGTATGAATCTCATTCTTATCATTAAATATTGCACTTATAAGGGATACTGCTGCATCTGAGTAATATGCTCCTCCTCTTTCCTCTAATTCTTTCGGCTTATGATTAAGTAAAGGATCCACATATATATTAAATAACTTCTTTTCTATTTCCATAACCTGTTCCGCTCTACTTTTTATATTAGTTTGCATATCTTTTAACAGCTTCTTTAACATCTCATCTTTCATATAGTAATATCTATGGTATGGACAAGGAATCATACCTAGAGCTTTGATAAAATCTGTATCCCATCTCATATCTGGAACATTTTTCATTGAGAAGCTTTCCCCATCGGCTATTTTATTAAGTACTTCATTAGTAACAATGTGCCCATCAAGATATACTTCTTTGCCATACACCATGTGATTGAGACCAACAAAATCAATTTTTATTCTATTTACATTCACATCCATTATCTTCGAAATATTATTTGACATACTAATAGGAACATTGCATAGGCCTATTACTTTTACCTTTGTGTACTTCAATACCATTTCAGTAATTATTCCTGCAGGATTAGTAAAGTTAATAAGCCAAGCATTAGGAGATAATGCTTCAATATCATCGCAGATTTCTTTAATAACTGGAATAGTTCTGATTGCTTTTGCAAACCCTCCTGCACCAACAGTCTCTTGTCCTATAGCACCGTATTTAAGTGGAATCTTTTCATCATTCGCTCTAGCATCTAATCCTCCTACTCTTAGCTGTGTAAGAACAAAATCTGCTCCTTGGATAGCTTTTCGTCTATCTAAAGTATTAATTATTTTCATTCTCATTTCTTTCTTTTTTATCATTCTTCTAGCTAAATCTGATACAATTTCTAGTTTTTCTTTGCCTTTTTCTATATCCACAAGCCAAATTTCACTGACGGGCAATTCTTCATATCTTTTAATAAAACCCTCTATTAATTCAGGAGTATAACTACTTCCTCCACCGATAACAGCTATTTTGAGTCCTGCCATTGTAGTTCCTCCCTGATCAAAGTTTTTAGTTGTTCACTATGCTTAGTTATATATTAAATGACTGAATAGGCTGCTGTCCTACTCAGTCATTTTGCTGTAAATATCTATAAACTCATTTGCTAAATCTCTTATAGTTATTGCATTCATTAAGTGGTCTTGAGCGTGAACGAGAAGTAATGATAGTTCTTGCTTATTTCCTTGTGCCTCTTCATGGATAAGAGTTGTTTGACTTTTATGAGCAAGAGAAAGCTTTCCATTAGCTTCTTCGATGCATTTTCTTGCCTTTTCGATATCATTATTCTTAGCATATCTTATTCCATCCATGCTTAAGCTTCTAGCTTCTCCACTATGGTTTATAATATTTATTATGACCATTTCAAAATCCATATTTATGTCCCCTTCCTCTATTCAAAGCCTTTTATATTAATTATACCTTTATCTTATAAAAACAGCATAAAATATTTGGTATAGCTCAAATAGCAAGGTAAAGGGCAAATGCCCTTTACCCTACCCTTTATTAAGCACTCTGTTTTTCTTTATCTTTAACCTGCCTATCTGATAGTTTAATAAAAGGCAAATATATTATTATAGCAATCACAAAGTTTATTATAGCTAGAATAGCAGCTCTTATACTAGCAAATCCAGCCCCTCCAGTTGCTAGAAAAGCACCAATGCCAACTGGCGAAATCCACGGTATTGGGACATAAGTTGGAGGTACTAAACCTGTAGCAGTTGCGATATATGCAATTAATGAAAGAATTCCAGGTGTGATTAAAAAAGGTATAAATAACATTGGGTTAAGAACTATTGGTAATCCGTATATAACTGTCTCGTTTATTTGGAATACTCCAGGAGCCAGAGACAGCTTTGCAACTTCTTTGTATTCTTTTCTCTTCTTCGAAGCAATTAATATTGCAATTATCAAAGCTAAAGTAGCACCAGAACCTCCTAAATGTACATAAGAATCAAAGAATGACTTAGTTATTAAATTAGGAGCTGCCAATCCTTGTTGTATTGCACTAGCATTTGCTTCAAGTGCTGGTAAATAGACACTTTGCATTATTGGTTCGAATATATTGGCTCCATGTAATCCAAAGAACCAAAATAAATTCATAAGGATAGGTAATAATAAAACTGATATTATACTTTGGCCAAATCCTTGTAATGGTTTTTGAATTACGTTGTAAATTATATCGTACAAGCTATTAGCTCCTAGCTTATTGATTATAAAGGCTATAGCTCCAAAGACAAATATTGCAACAAAGCCTGGCACTACTGATGCAAAAGCTTTACCTACTGCTGGAGGTACGTTTTCAGGCATTTTTATTATTAGACCTCTTTTTGTTAGTTTTACAAATATTTCAGTTGCAATTAGAGCAACAATCATACCAGTGAATAAACCTGAAGAATTTAGATATCCCCAGTGAATATATCCCCAACCTGCGTCACCATGTGCTTGTGGCATTATACAGAAAAATGAAGCAACAGCTATTAATCCAGCTGCAAGACCATCTTCTCCGTATCCTTTAGCTAAGTGATATGAGATAGAAAAAGTAACAACTAAAGTTATTATTGCAAACGTACCCCACCATGCATTACCATTTATTGGCGTCAATATCGCACCTAATGGTGGAATCCACGCACCCAAAGTATTATTTAATAACACTGCAAATGCACCTGCTAAAAGTATCGGCATAATTGAACAAAAGCCATCACGTATAGCTAATAAGTGTCTTTGCCCACCTATTTTAGATGCTACAGGAACAAATCGTTTTTCCATAAACCTTAAAAAACCATCCATATTACAATCCCCCTAGTATAATTTTAAAATACTACTTTCTCTCTTTTTAGAATCAATTGATTCTAAAATTATTTTCCCGTTAATCCCCTTTTATCATCTTTAATGCGTGATCTAATACTGCTTCACCGTTCATTGTTCCATAATGTATTCCATTTATAATGTCTACTGGAACCTCTTTAGACCCAAGTAATTCTTTCACTTTAGGAAGAAGATATCTAACTTGTGGTCCAAGCAACAAAACATCAACATCATCTATATTATTTTTTACATCTGCTTCAGCAACTGCAGATATACTAACTTCTATTCCTTTTTTTGCTGCCGCATTACTCATCTTCGTAGAAAGTAAGCTAGTAGACATACCTCCTGAGCATATTAATAATATTTTCTTCATTGACATGCATCTCCTTCCATAGCTAAAATCAAAGCACCTTCTGCAGCACTTATAGTAGGTATTTTTATAATGATATCCGGATAATGGTTATTGATTTGTTTACACAACTCTTCTCTTATAATTTCAGATTTCAATAAAATACTGCCGTATAATCCTAAAGGAATATCATACTTGTCAATTTTAGAAATAAGAGTTATCGCCATATCTGTAAGCCCTTTAACTGCTTCATCTATTATATTTCTAGCAACTCCATCAAATTTAGAAACATTAATAACACTTTCAGCTAGAGATGAAATCATTTGTTTTGACAGCTTATTATCATATGTATAAGGTATTAAATCTTCTGGGCTAGTTATTTTTAACTTTTCCTTAATTTCATCCCATAGTATAGTCTTACTACCCCTTCCATCATAATACTTCATAATAGCTTGAATAGCTCTTTTTCCTATAAAATAACCACTTCCAATATCATCTAAAATATGTCCCCATCCCCCTACTCTATAAACTTGACCATTCTCGTCTACTCCAACTGCAATAGAGCCTGTACCACTGATAATTAGTCCACCTGTTTTTTTACCATTAGCAGCTACTAATGCGATAATACTGTCATTGCATACCTGTAATCTATTCTTATATCCGATTTTTCTAAAAAGGTTATAGATTGTCTGCTCATCTTTAGTGCAGTCTATTCCAGCACAACCCAAACACAAAGATCTTATATCATCTTTTTGTATATGAAGCTCTTTTAATAAGTATAGAAATATTCGTTCCAGTTCAACTTGTACTGACTCAATTCCCACCGAATGATAATTAGTAGCACCTACTTCGACCGAAGAAATCATGTTATGTCCATCGCTTATGCATGCAAATGTCTTTGAACCACCCCCATCAATACCAACATAATACTTCACTTTCTCCCTCCTCTCATATGCAAAATATGGCTTTGTACAGAAAACATAATTATGTTTATATTTGAAACCATTACATTATCAATATATAGCAACATTCGTGCCAAATTTAGAATGTGCCTTTTTTTCACGAATGATATCATGTATCAAGCTAACTGAACGATTTCAGAAAATATAATTATAAAGGTTACTTTTCCATGAAAATTTCTGCGTGTAATTATATAAAAATAGTGTGTAAAACATTTACACACTATTGCACAGTATCACTATTTGATAAAACCTGCTTTAATATAAAAGCTAGTTCATTATCACCTATCTCAATGTTATATATTTTCTCTATTAAAGACATACATTTTTTTATTTTGCTAAGCTCAGATTCATGCTGTCTTTTATATTCCTTCAAATTTTCAAATTTCTTAGTTTCTATACCATTTAGTATACTATCAACTAAAAAGCAAATATGTAGTGTGACCCCTAGCTTTACATCACTAGGAACTTTAACATCTAGGCTATATTCAATATTGCTTATTAAAAGCTTTGTATTATATACTATTTCTTCTCCTCTTATTGCTGTCATATGGTCATTTAAGGACTTCCCAACTTTTCTAAACATATCTTCTTCTTCAACTAACTTCTTTATTTTTGAAATACCACTTCCATCTAGTATTTCTATTGGTGAAAACAACGGAATATACTCAACTTCTATATCTATTGCGCTTATTACAGATATAATATTATATTTTTTATTAAGACTATTAAGGTTTCTTATAAACTCACTACGACTGGAAATCTCTAAAGCAACGTATTCTACATATTCATAATCCGTCAAGCTGTCTTGTATTATCTCTTTTAGCTTAACTGACGAGCCTTGGCCTGTGAAGCAAGCAGTTACTATAATATTATTTTTTTCATTTTCTTTCATATTAGATATGTTTTCAAAATTACTATTTTTATCTTTAAATGAACTATAAACCTGATCAATATCATATCCCATAACTGCCTTTCTGCATATCTCTAATGCTACTGGAGTACTAACCTTATCTATAGTTTTTATTTTTATTCCTATTTCTTCATGTAGCATATCTCCAAACCCCGTAAGAGATCCCATATCAACTAATAATATGACTCCTTTGCCTTGTTCAATGTCAAGTATCTTATTTCTAACCATATCATACATTATTTCAGGCTTCATATTAAGAGGCATATCAAGTGAAATAGCATGGTCTATACCAATCAAGCTATTAACAACATCCGCCATACTGCTAGCCGTAGAATTTCCATGCATTATTAAGATTACTGAAACTTTTTTCTGCTGATCATTGTCTAACTCATACGAACCTGATGTTAGAAACATGGTTAAATATCCTATTTCATCAACAGGTGTCTCAATATCAAATCTATTGTCAATTAGCTTAGCTATTTTCATGGCAAATAAGAAAGCTTCTTCATGGTTAACTCTTATAAAGTTAAGCTTAGGATTATATATTTTTTCTCCGTTCCTTATTCTTTCTATACTACTTTTTAAGTGAAGTGCTAGACCATAATAAATCTTTTCATCAAATTCTCGATTAAAACTTTTCTGTGCAAGTCCTAATATTTCTTCTGCTACTTCAACTATTTCTATATCAACAATCTTAATAATCTCATTTTTTCTGAATTTTCTCGATATATTTCCAATATATTTTTGAAAATGAGCTTCTATATCTATATTTAGTATTTCATTTATTTCATTTTCTTCAATACCTATGGACTTTAGGGATTCAAGCTTTCTCTCTATCAAGTTATAAAAATCTTCAGGATTATCTACTTCATAGTCGTTATACAAGTCAATGTATTCATTTTTACTAAACCCTAATATATTATCTTTATTAATCAGCACATGCTCAATTTCTTCTCTATAATACTTTATCTTCATTAATCCTTTTCTAACATGATTTGGAATATCATTTTGAGTAATCAGTATATACCTTATATCTGACGACTTATAGTTTAAAAATGCTTTAGCACAAGCTAGCTGAATATCACTTTTAAGCTGGCCTATGTTGTTAGGGCATTCATAAATCAGATAAGAGATTAACGAATTCCTATTTATATAGATAGTATTTCCTATCCGGCTAGATTCTTCATTGATAAAAGTCTCTACAAGAGAATATCTTTCACATATGCTTCGCTTTCTTAATGGAGGCATCTTAATGATCATAGGTATTCTTCTAGAAAAAGTATCAAGTAAATATGAGTGTGTATCCTCTGTTGTAGCTGCTATAAGTCTTACGTCTACGTAAGTAACCTTTTCAGTTTCTCCTAAAGGTCTAAAATAACCTTTGTCTATAAAAGTAAAGAGCATTTCTTGGCCTTGAGCTGATAATCTGTGGACTTCATCCAAAAAAAGAAATCCTCCATCAGCTTTCTTCAATAAGCCGTCTTTATCACGTTCTGCACCAGTAAATGCTCCTTTTTTAACTCCAAATATCTGACCTATAAGAAGTTGAGGATTATCTGCATAATCAGCACAATTATATCGTATAAACGGTGCATCATCTTCTATCGTCAATGATTCCTTTGCAAATTTATACATCATTTCTGCAAACATCGATTTTCCAACACCTGTTTCACCAAGCAAAAGTGTATGTAAGCCTTTAGGAGGATATAAAACTGCTGCTTTTGCTTTTTGTATAGGTATTGATAAACTTTGATTAGCACCTACTATCATGTCTAAACTATATTCGTTATTTACAACAGTATTATGAGTTGGACAGGAAGATTTTGTTCTATAAAATACAGGTCTGCCATTTGATTTTTGAATTTTTCCTTCATTATAAAGCTGGTTTAAATATCTACTTGTATTAGTACGATCTATTTTAAGCTTTTCACTCAATTCTGCTGCTGTAACTCCATCTTGATTTTGTTGTTCAATTTTCACAAGCATTTCATATATCTGAGTAATCCTCCTCATTTTATCCCCCTTGTTCCCATTTTTATGATATTTATACATTTATTTTACTATTATATGTCGCAATTTTCAAACAAAAGAACCTGCATTAAACTACTTATACTTGAATTTTCTACATTATAGTTATATATTAAGTATAGAAAAAATCTTATAATCTTTTAGAGGAGGAGTATAATGCCGCAGCTAAAATTTAGAGGAGTTAAAGTAGAAGATATATGCACTATTTCAATTTCACTTGTAGATCAACTAGAAAACATATTGAAATGCCCAAGAGAGTACTTTACTCTAGAACATATTCCATCAACATTTATAAACGAAGGAAAAATATCAAATGGATACCCATTTATTGAAGTTGCTTGGTTCGATAGAGGTCAAGAGATACAAGATAAAGTTGCTGAGATAATAACAGAAGAGCTTAAAAACGCAGGATACTCTGCATGCGATATATTTTTTACTTTGTTCAAAGAATCTTCATATTATGAGAACGGAAAACACTTTTAAATGAAACGACCACTGAAAATATAAGAAGCGTATTTTCAGTGGTCGTTTTATTTGTTATATTAAAGTTATTAAGGGTCCTTTTCGAAAATATATTTTTTAAAAGCAGGAACTCGTAAAAGTCCCTAACTATTCTTCATTATAAATCCTAGAAGAATACTATTCAAAACCTCTGGTTTTTCAAATATTGTCACATGCCCGCAATCAGGAATTAATACATATTCAGAGTTCAAAATATTATCTGCAATAACTTGAGAGAATTTTGGTCGCTTTAATAAATCGTCTTGTCCACATACAACCAATGCAGGACATTTTATCTTATGTAGACTATCAGTCATATAGACATCCCTTTCAAATGTATCATATAGAATCAGTTGTCCTCTAAAATAGTCTGACGGTATTTTTGCGAGTGCAGATGCTCTATCTTCAAGAAATGAAGCATTTTTTTTCATAAAATTATCACCATATATAGATGGTGCCATTCCCCAGAAAAATTGCTCTCCGTCTTCTAAACGTGCCAATACTTTCCATCCAGAAATAAATAGGTCTAAAACGTTATCTAATTCGCTCACAGAATTAATTACACTTAATGATTGAGTCATCTCAGGAAATAGAATAGAAAATTTCATCCCTACTTCTCCCCCATAAGATGTGCCCACTAAATGAACTTTTTCCACTCCTAAGTATTCGAAAAGTGCTTTAGCTTCTTTAGCATGCTGTTCAAATGTATATGGCCCTTCAGGTTTATCTGATAGCATTTGTCCTTTGAAATCATGTAAAATTATTTTCCATCCCATTTTCTCAAATATTGGGATTTGGTAATTCCAGCTATTTACAGAAGCCATTACACCGTTTAAAAAAGCTATAGCATTTTTTGAGTTTTTATCACCTCTTACTTCATAGTATAAATTAACTCCATTAAAATTGAAATTAGCCATATATGTTACCTCCTATATAATATTCTTAATATTTATACAAGCAAATAACATGCCAACCAATTATACAGATTCTAGAGAATGTTTAGAATATATGTGTTGAATTCACAGGCATAGCGCTAGTAACAATATTCTAATGAAATAATACAACTAAATTGTTTGATTTTTGTACAATCTATTTGTATGCAATTCGTACACTATGTTTTTTTAGCTTGATATTACATTAAGGTTCTTAATTTATCAAGAGCACTTCTATCTTTGTGAAGTATTTCTCCTGCTATATCTCTTGATTTATCCTCTAAGTTACCTCTCAATACCTTCTCAGCCATATTTATACCTTGAGTTTCACCTTCAATAGCTTTCTTTACTACTCGAGAAGTATCAGCCTTTGACCCTAGCTCTATGTTTATTTTCATGTCTGCCATATTTCCTTTTAGCCCAATATTTTCATCAGGCTGGCCTCCCATATCTTGAATAAATTTGGCCAATGTCTTTATATTGTTTCTATGGTTGTCCTGAACTTGTTGAAATGTCTTTTTCACTTTTTCTTCCTCAACCTTTGATATAAAGACATTGAACGCATCAACAGCCATATATTCTCCCTGTAGTAATTGATTAAGAGATTTTATTGGTTTTACATCCTTATCCATTCAACTGACCCCTTTCATATTAATATAGTTCATAGCTTTAGTATTCCCTTATCACTATAATTTTAGGAGTCAATTATAATAATTTTTTATATCATAAAGCTTTTATCAGCTTAATAACTACACCTATTCCTAATGCCAGTACATGTGTACCATTTATCAATAGAAAGTTTTTTACTGCTAAAGCAAAAGTGTCTTTCTTTGTTTGCTTTTTAAAAAATTGAGTTATATTCTTGCTAACAGGTATTAATGTGGATAATACAACAACTGAAACAATAGGTTCTATTCTTAGTATAATAAGTATCACGATGTCAATATAAACAATACGATACAATATTTTAAAAAGCTTTAATGCATTTGATTTACCTATGTATATTGGTAAGGTGTATCTTTTGTTTTCAATATCATCTTTTATATCACATATATTATTTGCAAGCATAATATTTGAAATAGTCAGTATTGCAGGTATTGACACAAGTGCAATATACAATATTTCTTTAATATCTATCCTAATATTCAACAAGCCATTAATATATGTGAGGGTCAAAATATTTTCATTAAATATATGAATGTATATAGATATAAATACAATTATAAATCCCATAAATATTCCAGAAAATAATTCTCCTAAAGGGGTATGAGAAATAGAAACTGGTCCAAAAGAATACATTACACCTGCAACAAAGGATATAGCTCCTAATATTAAAACTATTATATTTGTTTTAGTGTACAGCATGATTCCAAATACTGTAGCAGTCGTTAGCAATACACCTATAACCGCTAGTACTGTATATTCTTTTAAACCATACTTAACTATTGCATTATGGCTCTCGTAATTAAACCCATGCTTTTTCTTGGCCTTTATATAGTCAAAATAGTTATTGATCGCTGTTGTTGCCATATCTATGGATATCAAAGAAATGAACATAATTATAAAGTTTGCTGGATTAAATGCTTTAAATCTGTATAACGTATACACTGTTCCTAATAAAAAAGGGAACACACTAGCAACTTTTGTTTGTATTTCCACTAATTTAAGATAACTAGTTAATGTCATTTTTCTACCCCCATCTTTAGTTATAAGCAAAATTAATGCTATATACTATGTATTCTAGTATATAGCATTTTAAATATTGAGCAATCTAGAAGCTATATTTCGATAGTTTCTCCTATTGACATAACTCTTACCCCTGTATTTCGAACACTTTCTCTAAACTTTTCTGGATCAGCCTTTATTACTGGAAATGTATTATAATGCATTGGAACAACTAATTTAGGCTTTATAAATTCTACAGCCTTAGCTGCATCATATATGTCCATAGTGTAGTTTCCTCCTATAGGAATCAATGCTACATCAATATTTTCATCCTCTAGTAGCTTCATATCCATTGTAAGTCCTGTATCTCCAGCATGGTAAACCTTTTTCCCTTCTAACTTAATTAAAAAACCACATGGATTTCCTCCACAGATAAAATACTCTCCATTATATATTCCAGATCCATGTAGCGCTGGTGTCATCTTAACTATGCCAAACTCAAAGCTTGTTCTTCCACCTATATGCATAGTATGCACAGATAACCCTTTATCGCTGAGATATTGACCAATTTCAAAGTTACATATTACTTTTGAATTATTACTCTTGGCAATGTTTATAGTGTCTCCTAAGTGATCGCCATGACCATGTGTAACAAAAATATGCGTAATTCCTTTTAGCTCATCCACACCTATGCCACTGTTTGGGTTCCCACTAATAAACGGATCAACTAAAGCCTTAATTGTTCTGCCTTCAATCATAAAGGCAGAATGTCCAAGAAATCTAATTTTCATTATATCACCATCCTAGTTAATATAATAAACGAAAAATTACCCGATTAGGCATTTACCTTAATTTTATAATACTTTTGCATTTTAGTAAACCAAAAATGCCATGACTGTCTATATGGTAGTATCAGCTGTATTAGTTATATTATCTGTATAAAAAAGAAAAGTCCATAAAGCCTGAATTATATAAAATGATAAAAACATAAAGCCAACAAAAATCGGTATGTGAAACGGATACCCAGGCAATTTATCTAAAAAAGAACTACTGGGTTTTTCGGCCAAATAAGCATAGTTGCTATTAGCAAGCTTATTGAATATAATTATTCCTGCTACATAAACAAAACTAATTTTATAGCAATTTAATAGCGATTTTCTTGTAGGATAATAGTTCTGTATGAGCAAAAGATATACGATAGCTACTAATATCCCTATGTGCCCAATAAAAAACTGTATAAACATAGCGTTAGGGAATCCTAGATTAGAAGTATCAGGTACTAAAAGTGCTATAGTAGCTCCAGGCAGCCCCCAGAAAAAAAGCAAATCAAATAACTGTTTGTTCATTTTTATTAATAGTACTATGCAAAGTATACCACATATCCTACATGGATAGAGGGGAAGAGCATCCTTTATATTAAAGCTTTCTGTAAATAAATACCATGTGTATAACAATACCTGATGTATAAGCAGCATTATTAATAGTCCATTTTTAATTACACACGAATATTTTTTACTCTTAAGCCTTTCTTTGTTTAGCACTAATAGTAGTATCAAAACAATTGGTGCAATTAGTAAAATAATATGCTGCAAAGAAAATGGTATTAGTCCTGGGTTTGATGATTTAAATAATTGATCAATAATATGATTCATATATTGCCTCCATTTTATCTATAGTACTTTTAGTACTTCTCAAATTTTCTGTTGTTTCAGTATCCTTTTAATTTTGATGAATCATTTAATAATTAGCAGCAGTTTGTCTCACTACCTGTGAGCCAGCCTTTTATGATAGCATAAGCTCAACCAACTCCTGCTTCAACCTCAATAGCGTTTACAGGGCAATTCTTACCACACGCCCCGCACTCAATACATCTGTTTTTATTATCCAAGAAAGCCTTGCCTTCTTTTATCCTGATTACAGCATGGGGACACACATTAACACAGATACCACATCCTGTACATCTCTCAGAATGAATTTCTATTTTTGCCACATTTTTAATATACTCCATGTCTCTTTACCCCCTTCTGACCTATACAAATTTTTCAAGTATCATAAGCACTACGCCTGCAAGTGAAGCAGCCACTACAACAGGTACCGTCAGCAGCGTCTCTTTTTTTACACCAGACAAAGATGTAAAAGTTGTGCTTCCAGTAAAATTCATACCTAAAAAACTTATTATTGAAGTTAATAATAATGAATTACTAATATAAATCATAAAATTATTATCATAATTAAACGCACTAGAATATTTAATAACAACGACTGACCATATGCCCCCTAGAATAAGTGCCTTCATAGAGAACATCCTAAACGGAAGTATTGGCAGAAGTATGGGAACTAATATCGTGCCAATTATTACTGCTATAGCATAAGGTACAGTATTTATTAATCCATTTTCCAACGCCTGAGTAACTCCTCCATCGTTCCCTTCAAGTAATTGCATTAATAAAAAAAATATGAACACAAAAGGTAAATATTTAATAGTCCTTACTGCTTCAAGTGGTGAGACAACTACCCTCTCTAAAAGACTGAATCTAACTCTTCTCATTTCTTCTGTTGCTTCATAGTTATTCTTAAAAAATTCTTTTATATCCCTAGCATATACTGGTCCGTATATAACCTTAAATCCTGTAAATCTGGTAATTTCGTAAGCACTTATACCTGGTGCACCTAACTGTGGCAAAATTAATTGATTGTGAGTAACTAGCTTCTTAAGCTTAGTTTTTTGTATTCTATAAATTATTTCTTCAGTAGAAAATGTACCCTTACCTGCTGCACACCAAACATTTACACCTTTTGTGTCAATTACTAGAAGCCATAGATTTAGCCCTTCAAGCTCTATCCTTAGCTTATCTACTGTTAGTTTATAATTTGCTGTTACCAATACTGGAGACTCTTCGTTCGGAGCACCTATTGCATAGATGCCTACAGGAACTCTGTAATCATCCCTACCTATTCCTAATCTTACTCCTATATTTCTTATTTTATCTATAGCCATGAGTTCAGTAGTTAAAACGTTTACTTCCCCAGAAGAAGTTTCTATCCGTCCCTTTAACAGATGCTTAATTTTTTTATCATCTACAATCTCTTCTTTTTGTCTAATTTTATCTTTCAATTTTTCTTCTAAACTAGAAGACTTTGGTTTTTCAACTACTCAACATGCTTTACTCTTAGAAACATCTGTGCTCATATAGATACTCCTTTCATAAAATTATATCCCTTGTATTTTTATTAGTGTCATCTGACTTCTATTGAACAATCTAATTGGATATACACTTGTACCTAGCCCACTATCTATATATAGTTTAGTTGATTCTGAAACATTAAACAATCCTTTATCATATTTAGGAAATATTTTTTGCCCTGGTACAACAATTGCTCCTATACCTGGAAGCCTTATCTGCCCTCCATGAGTATGACCAGATAATATAAGATCTATTTGACTAACATCTTTCTTGAATATTATATTAGGTGAATGTGATAACAACACTGTATATAGATTTCTGTCTATGCTATTTAAAGCTGTATCTAGATCATCATGGTTTGAATAAGGGTCATCTATTCCACACATATTTACCTGAATATTATTGTTAAAAAAAATCTCATTAGAATTATTTATAATAGTTATCCCTCTTCGCGTAAGTTCTTTTACAAGCTGTTCAACATTTCCATTTCTCCATTCGTGATTTCCTGAAACAAAATATATATTAGCATTGACTTCAGCTAATTTTTCAACCAATAAATATATATCACCATACTCCCTTGTTTTCCAATCAATCAAATCACCAGTAATTACTATAATATCTGGATTAAGTTCTTTTATCTTTTTTATGAGCTTATCATTTTTATTTAAGTAGATCTTATTATGAATATCAGATAATTGAAGAATTTTTAACTGTTTTCCTCTATTTATTTTACTCGATCTTATAGACACATGGTTTACTTTTGGATATCTTATTTCAAAAATAACTATAATTAGTGTTATCAATAATATGATACTGCAATATTTAATAATACTTTTCATAACACATTTCCTTTCATTGAGAAATATATGATAATTAGAATGCAAAAAAATAAATAGGATAGATAAGTATATTGTATACCATCTATCCTATAATTTCACTACTCAATTTTATAAATGAGCTATCTTTAGTAAGTATCTTCAGCAGAATTTTTTCCTTGAACTATTGCTACAGATGAACTAGCTCCAATTCTTGTTGCTCCTGCGTTTATCATAGCCTCAGTTTTTTCACGATCTCTTATACCACCAGAAGCTTTAACTCCCATTTCTGATCCTACAGTTTCTCTCATAAGCTTAATGTCATGTTCAGTAGCTCCTCCTGTACTAAATCCAGTAGAAGTCTTAACATAATCTGCGCCAGCTTCTTTTGAAAGCTTACATGCCATTACTTTTTCATCATCAGTTAACAAACAAGTTTCGATTATAACTTTTAATAAAGCTTTTCCTTTTGCAGCCTCAACTACTGCCTTTATATCCTCTCTTACAATGTCATAATCCTTATCCTTTAAAGCTCCAACGTTAATAACCATGTCTAACTCATGAGCTCCATTTTCTATAGCATTCTTAGCCTCAAGAGCTTTAATCTCTTTAGTAGAACTTCCTAAAGGGAACCCAATGACAGAAGTGACCTTTACATTTGTTCCACTAAGCTGTTCGCTAACGTATTTTACATAGTAAGGATTAACACATACAGAAGCGAAATTATACTTTTTTGCTTCTTCACAAACCTTCCTTACCATTTCTTTTGTTGTATCTGGTTTTAAAATGGTGTGATCGATAAACGAAGCTATGTTATTCATCAAGATACCTCCATTATTTTATTAATTCAACTATATTGCCATTTTTTACTCCTGCGGCATTTCCTTCTTCTACATCTACGTGCATTTCTAATGCATAGTTTTCATGCACTCTTACTAAGACATTTTCAAATACAAGTCCTCTTTCTCCTGATATTCTTACTTTTACTCTATCTTTATCTTTTACCCCAAATTCTTCAGCATCAGATGTATGCATATGAATATGTCTTGCAGCTGCTATTATTCCCTCACTTATTTCAACTTCGCCTTTAGGTCCTATAAGCTTAGCTCCTGGACTTCCAGCTAAATCACCTGAATCTCTAACTGGTGGTACAACACCTAATACAAATCCATCAGCTAATGATACCTCAATCTGGGTGTTTCCTCTAGCTGGTCCTAATACTCTTACACCTTTTAATGTATTTTTAGGTCCAACTACATCAACTTTTTCTTCACATGCATATTGTCCCGGTTGTGAAAGGTCTTTCATCTTTTTGAGCTCATATCCTTCACCAAATAATGTTTCAATATGTTCTTTGCTTAGATGTACGTGTCTGTTTGATAATGCTATCGGTAGTTCTTTTCTCATACTTTCTTCCTCCTTATGTATCTTTTATATATTGTTGACATTTAACAAACGATCTAACAATAAGATTATAAAGCTTTTAGTGAGAAAAATCAAATGTCACATAAAAATCTTTATGAGTTACTTTACATGAGTATGAGAAACTATCATCATTTATTCAAATATTTTAGTTCCTTTATTATAAGCTTCTGCTAATAATTCTTTCCTCTCCCATATTGGCGAAGCGTCTGTATGAGATGCAAAAATATTATCTTTATATTTAGTATTGATCGCTTTAAAAAACAAATCCATCACAGGAATACATGCAATAAAATGATCCTCTTTAAACGGCGCTCCACCAACAGAAATAAATAACCCTTCTCTCTTTTTATTCACATCAATAGATGGATTCTTCAAAACGTATTTGCTTGACCAATAAACTTGACATCTGTCTATCATCATTTTTGTTAAACTACTTACAGTATTAAAATATAGTGGAGAAGCAATTATTATAGCATCACTAGTATTGAAATCCTCATAAACACTTTTCATATCATCTTTCATAAAGCATATTCCCGTTTTAGTACATGAATCACAACCTATGCATGGTGAAAATTTAAGGTCTTTAAGGTATATTTTCTTTATTTGCGCACCAGTAGTTTTAACTCCATCTAATACACTGTCAAGAAGCTTGTCTGTATTCATATTTTTTCTAGGGCTACCCATTATAGCTAAAACTTTTTTCATGTGTGAATTTACCCTCCTTAAAATTAAAGCTACTAGATAGACTAGTAGCTTATTATTATTTTTCTTTAACATATTTAAAATACTTAGAAAGCGTATATACTATAGTTGAATGCATTGGTATAACTGCCAACCCAGCTAATATTCTACCTGGCAAAAGTATTACAAATCCTTTTTGGAACATAATAGAAAGCCAAAGAGTATTCAGCCCTAATGATATTATTACGTATGGAACAGTGATGGTAAAAAGAATTTTGTCTAAGGTGTATAACTTGTTCTTTTGCTTTTCTTTTCTACTTACTATGATTGGCACAACAATAAAAGCTAAAACAATAGCTACGTAACCTACAGCATAGAATATAGGCATAGGTTTAGCATATAAATAGTATGTCCCGTTTTTCAATGTCAATACATTATTACTAAACAAAACATTTACTACTCCAAAAGCTAATCCTATTAGTACCGAGGTATTTATAATGTTGAAGTTAATACGAAACATTCTTTTTCTAATTAATTTATAAATAATGCCTGGTATTACTCCCCATAAAATACTGCTCAGTGTAAACCCTGGGAAAAATGCTCCCTGAGGATTTATTATTACTCCAAGTATATCAGCAACTGCACCGCTTAATCCACCAGCTAAAGGTCCAAATAATATACCTGTAACAGCAAGGGGTATCTCTCCAAATCCAAACCTTAAAGCAGGAAGACCTGCAAGTGGTAAAATAACAGAAAATGCTCTTGTCAATATTATACTTATCCCAGTAAGCAAGCTAGCTCCTACAAGTGTTCTTGTGTCCATCAACTTTCTTGATGACAATTTGATCACTTACTTCACCTCCCTTCTCTTTTATGTGACAGTCTTTTGCCACACTAAAGAGAAGATCAGCTCTCTAATGTAACAGCGGATGCAGTAAAGTATCGCAGACTTACTTCGATAAGCCCTTCGTTCAAAGGCAACTTCCCATCCTTTAACACTTAACGCGCTTTACCTACTCTGTCTTTTAACAAGCATATTCTATATTATTTATTTGCTATTGTAAATACTTTTGACTTTGTGTTATTTCTACAAAATATTATTATCTTCTTGAGCAGTAGCTCTATTAGCAAAAAACTCAATGACTATACCAATAATGGAAATAACACCAATAAACACTAATATATAAGAAACTATCTTATAGTATGATTTGTATGGAGTAATTCTACTAAACATCATCAATATAAAGCTGATAACAAAATATTTTAATGTCTTATTCTTAGAAAGCACCGTATCTTTATAGTTCTTTAACTTAGGCCTACCTTCTATTATTTCACTTAGAATTATTCTTTTAATTTCTGATTCTGAAGGATACATATCTGCTTTTTTCATTAGCTTAATAATTGCTTCTAGATTAAATAACCTAATGGCAGCGTAGTTTTTTAGTTTAGGCAAAAAATTATTAATGTCTTTAGAAAATGTGGATGTTGTAATTACTATCCCTTCTGAAATGTCCAGTTCCCTTAGTTCAAGAAAAAAATCTCTTATATTGTTAATACTTACTTTATAATCGCTATTGTATTGGTAAAGCTTTATCCCTGTTTTCTGATTACCTAAAGTCCCTATTAGGTCTATATCTTTTCTATTTACTGATTCGATGCTTTGGAACCCACATTTCTCAAGAATTTCTTTAATGTATTCCTCAAAATCATAGGGAGACTTATTTAGTAAATCTTTAAGTATTTTTTCACCTACAACTACATGATTTATTTTTTCAATTCTTTTATTTAATCTTTTTTGATTTATTTTATAAGCTAAAATGTTGTATAAAATAAACAGTTGGAATGTAATTAGTAAAGAAAATAATATACTCTTTGTGTTAATGTTAATAAATAAAAAGCAAATTAAGGTAATAAAAGATCTAAAAACAATCTTGTCTACTATTGTAGCTATATAAGTTTTACCTTCACTTAATTTCTCAGTATAGTATCTTCGCAGCCTTATTTTATTTGTAGTTTCAGTCAACTTATTTTTTACTTTCTTTATATATACATTAGTATCCATTTTAACCCTCCTATTTTTCTAAATTATTTCCAAAAATGAAATAATCTATAACTATTTGAGGGTAATTATTGCTTACAATCAGTTTTGAATATGCTTGCTTTTTTTATATAGAACTGTCCCTATTATCAAAATTAAAGCTAGTTCTATAGTAAAAAATACAACTATTTTATAAGCTATACTATTAAAGAATTCTAACGGGAGCATTTGAATAAGAATATCTGTTTTAGGATTAAGCAACCACAAGTCATTAGTAAAGAAAATCTCATGGAAGTAAGTGAAATATTTGTAAAAATCGATATACATTAATATGGCTAAAATGATCATCAATACCAGCGGCCAAATGGCCGAAATCAAGAATGTCTTACCAAGCTGCTTTCTTTGAAATAATACCATGTAAGCCATAGATATGATAGATGTAAATAAGAATATATTTCTTAATCTATACCCCTTATCAAATAGATCTTTTACGTCCTTCATATGTAGGATTTCTCGTTCCTCAAATACTTGCTCGACCTCCCCATTTACTTCGGTAAACATAATAATATCCTGTCTTTTGTCTTTTAGATAATCAAGTAGCCCCTCTGTAACTTTCATAAGGTTCTCTTTATCTATTCCTGTTTCATCCATGATGTTATATTCAGTATACTTTTTTTCAAAAAAGCTTAAGTCAAATGTAGCTACTTCTATATTTGTAAGAAGTAATAATAAAGGTAACGAAATAACTAGTAAAATTTTGAACAGTAATGTCTTTTTCAAGATAATCCCCCTTATTCTAGCAGTTTCTTTTTAAGTGATAATAATAGTAAGTATATAAGAACTCCAGCTATTAATATAATGCTTATGTACTTATTGTATATGTTTATTTTGTTAAATATTATAGACCAGTTCTCTCCAACAACTTTACCAAGCATTATAAATGCAGTATTATGTAAAAATGATATAACTGAAATTGCAATATATGAATTCCTCTTATTGAGCTTAAATATACCTGCAGCTAATACTGTTAACGAATAAATTCCCGGTATAAACTTACTTAATATTATAACAGACACACCTAGTTTCTTAAAAAGCTTCTTAAGCTTGTCTATTTTGCCAGTTTCAAATAGGTAATGTATTATTTTCAAATGTAAAATTTTCTCTTCTTTTACCCATCCTATATTGTATAGCAAAACAGACGAGAGAATTGTTGCAGTAACTGCATTTGCTACAATCAATAGTGTATTTAATCCAACTAATCCTGATAAATATCCTTCTAAAATAAGAATCATATCTCCAGGATAAGGTGGAAATAATACCTGTAATGATTGAGATAAAAAAAAGAATATATATGATAATAATGTATTGTTTAAAACAATATTTTTTGCAAATTGAACTATAGCTTGCTCCATAAAATCTTCCCCTTATATTTTTCAAAATATTATTACCCGAAAAACTTATCCTGAAAAGTATAATATTAGAAAATTGCTATAAAATCAACACTCATTATTAATAGAATTCTTTAACATTTTATGATATATAAAGAAAAAACCCGGTTATCCGGGTCTCATGCCATTGCTCTTTCTAGTTTATCTAAATGCTGTATAGGAAACATTCTAAGAAGCTCTTTAAATTGTTCAACTGTTAGTCCTTGTGTTGTAGTATATATTTGTATCTTTTCATCAACACTTGCATTTTGGAATCTTTTTTTAATATCTTCAAAATTAACATTGTTTTGCATCGTACCACTCCTTTACTATTAACTCATTCATTAATAGTATGATAAAGAGAGAACTAAAATATTCTAAAATCTATATTAAAGATTTAATAATTCAAAGTAGTACATTAACACCTTCTAGACAAGTAACAATATACTATAACTAACATAATATATATTGAGCGTATAAAAGGAGGTGCCGTATAATGGCTAGAAGAAAAAGAATCAATATTGAGCCAAAATTAGAACAGATAAAGCAGCCAGAAAATGAAAGACCAGAAATAAATATTGTAGAAAACAAAGAAGCAATCACAAACTATTTTTTTGATGGCTATATTTGGTTATTTCTTATTATTATTATAATTATCTTCTTATTTGGTGGATCTAATTTCAAATACTAACAATAAAAACTCTACTTGTACCTAATAAATAAGAAAGTGGATATTAATTACTATCCACTCCCTTTTATGGATTATTATATAGCAGTCTTCTTAGTAGATTAACTCCTTGATTATAATAATCTATGGTGTATTCATATGCCCAGCTACATATAAATAATCCTTTATTTAATAAATAATACTGCATTTTATAAGCTAGGTCCTCAGAAATACTCATATATTTAGAATATCCATTAATTAAATATTTAGCCAAGTATGGTTCATCAAGAAAAATTGTTTGATATAGATCAGTAAAGTCTATGTCTGGATCATCCGGATAGCAATGCTCAAAATCAATGATTCCATTTACTCTCCAATACTCATCATCTTTTACAACTAGAATGTTTCTTGGAGAAAAATCGTGATGACATAGCCTTGGAGAACTATCAGTAAACAATGTTTGATAATATTTTGTCAAATTGTAATAAGCGTCTGCCAACAACTCCATATGAGGTAGCTGTTGGCTAATTATGTTATTAATTATTACTCTATCTTTATCTTTTCTATACTCTATAAAATTCTTGTGATTGAGGATTGCTGTACCACAAGTTTCCCATATACCGTAGTAATCATATTTATAGCAGCTATGCATTTTCCCCATTAATTCACCAAGTTTTTCAATAATAGCTATTTTGTTATCAGTTGTTATATCGTTCCAAACATCTTCTAATACTACTCCATCTAATTTATTCATAAGTAGCCATTCGACTTCACTTTCTGATTTGCTTTTATTAATAATATTCGGACATATTATCTTTTCGTTTAGCAATTCCAGTCCAATAATCTCATTGCAAAATCTAAATGCTTTCCCGTATATTTTTAATATATATTCTGATTTATCTTCTCCAGTGATTTCATATACATAGTGTCTTCCAAGCTGATGATGTCCAATATCCTTAATGCTGTAGTTTCCTTTTATAGTTTCATTGATTATATTTTCTAATCTCTCATTAATATAGCTCATTTAAATTCCCCCACAGACTGCAATTTTCAGCAAAGGGTCTTATCAAGTATTATTTGCTACTTTTTTGTTAGAATTTCAACTAAAGCTTCATAGTCTATTCCTTTTTGTATATCATACTTTCCATAATTAAACCTACGTTGTGCATTTTTCTGTATAATAACATCCATTAATTTTTCTTTATCCGTTATGATTTTTTGTTCATAAAGCCCTTCAACTATTTCCTCACTTGTATCCCCTTTTCTTATTATGAAGCTAACTGTTTCAGATTCCTGTTTTTGTTTATTCTCGTTGGTTGCAGCTGCATTATCATCATTTTTTTCTTTTGCAGCCATTTCCTTCTCTTTTTCATTTTCATTAATAACATCTTTTAAAGAAACCATCCCTAATTCAGTAGCTCTCTGCTTTATCTGTTCGTCGGTGTACTGAGTATGTTTAACTTCTGGGTAAATCATATTTAGCAGGCTAGTTACTAGCATTCCTATTCCAATCCCTAATAATAAAAAATACATGTTTTTTTTATTGATAGCCATAAAGTCTAACTCCCTATAAAAATATTACATTCTATTTCCTTCTTACAATATAATAACATAATTATAGAGATATACAAAGCTAAATGTATATCTCTATTTGTATCAATTTATAGCAAGTAAATATTCGATTCTTTACATTTGTCAATCATATCTTCTGGCCAAATAGACGCCTGTACTTCACCAATGTGAGCCTTTTGAAGGAAGAACATACATATTCTTGACTGCCCTATACCTCCACCAATTGTAAGTGGCAGCTTTTCTTCTAATAGTAACTTATGATACTCGAGTTCACTTCTGTCTTCGCAGTCAGCTTTCTGTAGCTGTCTGCTTAAAGCATTTGCATCTACTCTTATTCCCATAGACGATAATTCTAACCCTTGATTAAGAACTGGATTCCAAAATATTATATCTCCATTTAGATCCCAATCATCATAATCCGGTGATCTTCCATCATGCTTTATTCCTGACTTAAGAACATCACCTATCTTCATAATAAATACAGCCTTTTTTTCTTTTGATATAGCATGCTCTCTCTCTTTTGGAGTAAGCTGAGGGTACTTATCTTCTAATTCTTGTGTTGTAATAAATGTGATTTCTTCCGGTAAGATTCTAGCAAGCTGTGGATAAAGATTTGAAACATAATCTTCAGTTCTTTTGAATACACCAAATATCCCACTAACTATACTTTTAAGAGTCTCTTCATTTCTTTGAGTTTTTTCTATAACCTTCTCCCAGTCCCATTGATCAACATATATTGAGTGTATGTTATCCAAATCTTCGTCAGGTCTTATTGCATTCATATCGGTATAAAGACCTTCGTCAGGTTTGAATCCATACTTATGCAACGCCATTCTTTTCCATTTGGCTAAGGAATGAACTATCTCCAGTTTAGAGTTATTATCACTTCTTACCATAAATGATACCGGCTTTTCAATACCATTTAAGTTATCATTAAGTCCAGTTTCTGGTCTAACAAAAAGTGGTGCAGATACTCTAGTCAAATTAAGTTCCTTTGCTAACTCCTCTTCAAAAAAATCTTTAAGTTTCTTAATTGCTATCTCAGTACTTATTACATCAAGATTCGAGAAATACTCATCAGGTATTAATAAACTGTTTACCATAATTTTGCCTCCTTAGTTTTAGTAAATTTAATATAGTTTAAGTTTTCTTATTCACAAACATATTTTTTTGAAAATCAGCACCACCCGTCTAACGGGTGGTTTGCTCTGCCCCTATAAGGGGCTGTTACCGGCCAGCGCCTAAAGACGCTGGCTTTCACATTGTTCAA